>NZ_JBXAYF010000168.1:0-231 GCF_056782175.1 Dellaglioa sp. CoH-56-MRSF-10 | reverse complement strand
GCACGATCAATCACGATGTCGTCGTCGATCAGCAGAATGTTACACGCTACGTCTACCCTTTTCCAATCAATGGTACCGACGACCAGTTCATACTCATTCACACCGTGTTCGACGAACGCCTCACGGAGTTCAGCTAGGATATGCTCCATACGGCGTGCTGCGACGTGCGCGTACTTATCGTATGTGATCCATCGAGTTGCCGGGGCCCGGGTTTGAACAGATGTATCTGCA
>NZ_JBXAYF010000167.1:0-232 GCF_056782175.1 Dellaglioa sp. CoH-56-MRSF-10 | reverse complement strand
ATCTGGGACGGTATTACGTCTGACATACTGAAGGCCGGTATCGCCAAGAGCAAACGTAATTGACATGGACGCTGCTGATCTGTATAGTTTGCTTGAGGATTCGCTGTGCATCGTGCGGCGCGCGGTGTGGAGCGAATATGGTGACTGGGCTGCGTCAGTCGAACAGCGGCTGATGAATGCCATGAACGAACTAGTTGAGGAAGATGAAGATGAACAAGAAGTATCACCGTGA
>NZ_JBXAYF010000166.1:0-232 GCF_056782175.1 Dellaglioa sp. CoH-56-MRSF-10 | reverse complement strand
ACCATACACCATCGAGCGGAACGCCCATCTCGGGCCGGTCCCCCGGGAGGTGGCGTAGCACCCTATTCACCGCGCGACAGTAAAGCCGCACAGGCTATGGCGACACTGCCACGCGCGCTTCAAGAGTTCGTGGCAAACGGGGAAACGAGTCCCGGCTCCGAGTCCCGTAGCCATGCAGGCGGCCAACTGAAGGCAGGCAGTGGCACACTGGCCAAGTCCATTCTGCACGATG
>NZ_JBXAYF010000165.1:0-232 GCF_056782175.1 Dellaglioa sp. CoH-56-MRSF-10 | reverse complement strand
GCCTCGTCCATCAGGCGTTCGATCGCGTAGGTGGCCTCCGGCCGTCCGGCGCCGCGGTAGGCGTCGGTCGGGGTCTTGTTGGTGAAGATCCCGTGGCAGGTGAACGACAGCGCGTCCATCTTGTAGATCGCGTTGAACATGAACGCGCCCAGCAACGGCACTCCGGGGGTGACCAACTGCAGGTAGGCGCCCATGTCGGCGAGCAGTTCCACCTTCATGCCGCGCAGCGTCC
>NZ_JBXAYF010000164.1:0-234 GCF_056782175.1 Dellaglioa sp. CoH-56-MRSF-10 | reverse complement strand
GCTGACGGCTGCCGACCCGACCAAGCGAGAGAACTTACTCATTGACCTTCTCGGGGGACGAGGGCGGTCAGGACAGCTCCGGTGTTGCCGTTCACCGCGGTGTTGCGCATCTGGGGGCTGCCGACCCGGGCCAGCACACCCACCATGTGACCGGCCACGAAGTAAGCGCCATAAGAGACCGGGCCGGCGAAAACTTCAGTCGTGCCATCCGGGTACCGGTTCGCGAACTGGGCC
>NZ_JBXAYF010000163.1:0-234 GCF_056782175.1 Dellaglioa sp. CoH-56-MRSF-10 | reverse complement strand
AAGTACGCGTATGTCGCGAGGTGTAACCATCCCCGTAATTGTTGGTGAGGGGCACGCGCTCCAGAATCTTCCATTAGTGCTGGTGCCATATGCCGGTCACCAAAAACTTGAGCAATCTTACCATGTTTTTCTCAAACGTAGCGGATAAGGCGCTTTCGCACGTCATCGCGGTTGTAGACTCGCGCCGGAAGCAAAGGATTGGGCTGGCAGCCGTCGCTCTCGATTTCGATCGGT
>NZ_JBXAYF010000162.1:0-234 GCF_056782175.1 Dellaglioa sp. CoH-56-MRSF-10 | reverse complement strand
ACAAGGCACCTGACACAGAATCAACGTGCTTACCGCCGCTCGACTGGCCCAGACCGTTCGTGTAGCCCTTGACCTGATAACCATCGGCGTTTGTGAACGCGACGATAACGTCGGCCAGCTCGGACTTATAGACGAACATCTCCTTCTCGCCCGAGCACCCGATCTTCTCCATCATCTTCTCGATGAGTTCTACAGGGCCGCGCTTACTGAAGAACTCCTTAGTCACCTTAGGAC
>NZ_JBXAYF010000161.1:0-235 GCF_056782175.1 Dellaglioa sp. CoH-56-MRSF-10 | reverse complement strand
GTGCACCTGTCTCGTTTAGGAGTCGGAACAAAGTGTTGAACGCCGATGTCCTAGATCGAGCTTCTACACGTTCAATGCGTTTTGCACCGTTCAGCTGTAGAAGAAAGCAATAAAGGTTGTGCTTCACAATGCACCTCCAATTTGTTACATGTTGGGACTCACATGGGTTGTTAAGGGGTTTGGGACGATTAAAGCAGAGAGGCTTAGGCCGTGCTATCTTCGTTCACGATATCGA
>NZ_JBXAYF010000160.1:0-236 GCF_056782175.1 Dellaglioa sp. CoH-56-MRSF-10 | reverse complement strand
AAGAACCTGCACGAGTGTGTGAGTCGTGGGGTCTGGCCATCGGGACAGACCCGGGCCTAGCATCAGTCTGGACGCAGTACAAGACAGGCCCCAAGTGGCCAGAAATTCCGGTGCCCGCCTCCACGGTTATGCAACGTGATCTGTACACGCCCGTCAAGAAGCAGCGCATGGACCCGAGCGGACGCGACACTGGGTATTTTCTCCCCGAGCAGGGCCGGCCGAATCAGAACTACCTC
>NZ_JBXAYF010000159.1:0-236 GCF_056782175.1 Dellaglioa sp. CoH-56-MRSF-10 | reverse complement strand
AAATTCACGGGTTAGAACTTATGCCTCAAGCCAACTCGGAGCACCGCCTGGCGATTGTTCGCCGAGGGAGTCAGTGTGTCGATTGCCGCAACGGCCTTTCCGCCAGTAGAGTCGGTACCGCTTGCCAGTTGCAACGATGCCATTGCGTAGGCGTCGGTGCGTTTTGATAGCGCGTAGTCCGAAGAGATAGCGAACTGATTATAATTCGCGCCACCTGAACCCGCGGAGGTTCTGGC
>NZ_JBXAYF010000158.1:0-237 GCF_056782175.1 Dellaglioa sp. CoH-56-MRSF-10 | reverse complement strand
GCCGGTATCGTTAGCATCGGTATATCCGGATAGGTGCCTGCCAGTAGACCGATCATGACGCTGACCATTTCGATGGTGGTGCCCATAGATTGGATACCGCGCGTCATGAAGCGTTCCGCAACGAAGCCGTCCGGTTTGTACAGATCAACCCATCTTTTTAGTTCTGCCAAGAATTCGGTGCGGGAGGGCCCGAACCGGGTCAAATCCGAAACGGGCTTTTCTAACACCGCATTGGCC
>NZ_JBXAYF010000157.1:0-237 GCF_056782175.1 Dellaglioa sp. CoH-56-MRSF-10 | reverse complement strand
CGCGATCTCTCAACCTGGATGGTGTCTTCCTCGACGTAATCGCCCGCACGGGCCGCAGCACCAAACACGCCGAGGCTGGCGTCGGGATTGCTATCACTCATTTACCTATCTCCTCCCGGACCAAAGTCATCCGGGATGAGATTTGACGTCCCCCCGGCCGACGCGTGCAGTCTAGCGCAGACTCCACCCGAATGGGGGGGTGAACATCGAATTCCACTGATCGAGATACCTTGCGGC
>NZ_JBXAYF010000156.1:0-238 GCF_056782175.1 Dellaglioa sp. CoH-56-MRSF-10 | reverse complement strand
CCGGACCGCGTTCTTCATCTTGACAGGCTTTAGCATCTATTCCTCTTCACGAATGAAAATGGGGCGACAGACCGAAATCTGCGCCCATTACTATTTACTTCCCGGAAGTTTACCACGGATCACGTGGTGTAGACGAGCACTTCATCCAGACCCAGCGATAGCTCCTTAGGCGTGTTGACGTGCTCAGAGTACACGACGATATCACCAAACAGGGTCCCCACAGGCGGAAACTCTCCGG
>NZ_JBXAYF010000155.1:0-239 GCF_056782175.1 Dellaglioa sp. CoH-56-MRSF-10 | reverse complement strand
GGGTGTGTTGGATCGACCCACGTTCGCGTGTTCTGCACTGCATAACATCTGCATCCAGCGCATCGGTAACGATCTTCGAATTTTCTTCCGGGCCTAAACATGTTTGCGCGACGTACGAGAAGTGCACGACGCGGTAAGTCTGGTATGGGCTCGATACGTCGTGAGAATTACAACACGGTTAATGGCATGCAGACGCGCGCCGGTTGGTGGGAAATACGGGCCAAGTTTGTGGCACGCGA
>NZ_JBXAYF010000154.1:0-241 GCF_056782175.1 Dellaglioa sp. CoH-56-MRSF-10 | reverse complement strand
GATCAAGGGTTTTCGCTTTGTTACTCGGCAACGAACGCCCCCCGATCTTTCGGTTTGAATACCGAATCTGTAAGGAACTCCGCTACGGTTTCCTCGTCTGCGAAGTGTGGCGTGATGATAGTGCAAACGATCGCACCAGTACTGTCATGAATGAAGAACTCAGCGAGGCCCCCTTCTCCTTCACCACGCGCGATTTGATAAACGGCCTTTACTTTTTTGCCGACCTGATACGACATAGAGA
>NZ_JBXAYF010000153.1:0-241 GCF_056782175.1 Dellaglioa sp. CoH-56-MRSF-10 | reverse complement strand
GTATGGTAAGTGTCCAAAGTGCAAGCGCGGTAAATGGGAGCTGATCCAAAACCACGGACTCCGAAACTATCTACAGTACGTGGGCGTAATCGGGCAGCGTGGTTCCAAGTCGAGTTTGACAGCACTCCTATCTAGTTACGCACTGCATCGATATGTCAAATTCCCGAATTATGCGTCGCTCTCGAAGTCAATGCAGGCCTCCACCGAATTGACTGGCACCTTTGTTAGCTTGACCTTCGCA
>NZ_JBXAYF010000152.1:0-242 GCF_056782175.1 Dellaglioa sp. CoH-56-MRSF-10 | reverse complement strand
ATGCGTTTCTTCACTCTACTGACCTTCATGAATTCTCCTAGAAGTCAACAGGACCATCATTGAAGCTAGACCTGTTGCTTGTTTGCTTCAGATAGTCCTTCAATATCTTCAGGTCCTTATCCGAGATGATGGGTTTGAATCGCGGGCTCAAGCAGCCCCACCACTCGTTAGCCAAACACCTGCGATACACGTTGCTGTCGTCCAAGAAGATACGCCAGATTGGCTCGGGCTTGCCCTCGAAC
>NZ_JBXAYF010000151.1:0-244 GCF_056782175.1 Dellaglioa sp. CoH-56-MRSF-10 | reverse complement strand
CCTTGATCTTGCCAGTAACACGGTCCATCTTTGGCCGGTAGATCAGGCTGTGGAGAGTACCGGCACCGACGCAGCCTTTGCTACGCATGACAGCCGCTGCCTTGCCCGTGTATGCCGCAAACACCACTTCACCACGTGAGCACCCCTCACCATTCTGAACGCGCCACGCGATCTCTTTGAGGAGCTGTGTCTTACCGGTACCCGCGTATCCGAACAGCCGGAAGATCGGTGCCCGCTTCCGGTC
>NZ_JBXAYF010000150.1:0-244 GCF_056782175.1 Dellaglioa sp. CoH-56-MRSF-10 | reverse complement strand
CTCTCAAGCAGAGGATTGATATCGTCGGTGAGTGCACACCTGATCAGGTAGCACTTACCAAGGACTTCGAAGCACAGCTGAAAAAGTATGGTGTTGAGGAACGCGTTCGTATCACGTGCAAGGAGTGTGGCGCGGTTTCAGAGACGAAGCTGTCTCTGNCCGCCCACAGCTTTTTTCCCTTTGAATAGTTCAAAGGATACGATGGAGCGGTATAAGCTAATTGCGTCGGAGTACGGATTTTATC
>NZ_JBXAYF010000149.1:0-246 GCF_056782175.1 Dellaglioa sp. CoH-56-MRSF-10 | reverse complement strand
ATTCTCCAGCGTTTATCGCAATCGGGACAGTGAAAGTCGATCCAGTAGCAATCATCAGCCTTGCACCAGTTACCGGTGCTGCCGTCGTACTTCTTCTCGGCATTCGTGTGTGGGCAGCTTTCCTGTAGAAGTCGCAGGCGTGTGCGCAGCCGTTCCTGTGCCTGCTGGATGCTGTCCAGCTCAACTCGATAGATATTGCTCACCAGTCGCTCCCGCTGCTGCTCGACCCGCAGTCGAACGAAGAAC
>NZ_JBXAYF010000148.1:0-246 GCF_056782175.1 Dellaglioa sp. CoH-56-MRSF-10 | reverse complement strand
CTAGTACATTATGGGCCCCGAGGGACGCACGGATAGCGGCGCGCACCTTTTGAGCTTCTACACTGTAGATACCGGGCTTTCCTTGGTCCAGCGCTTCCCCCGCTGCCTGCACCGCGCAGCACACGAAATAATTCGGTGATACAGTTTTCAATGGTGTTGCCTGCACCAACGAATGTGCCAGCTCCAGCACCGCATATCGAATCTTGTTCATGCTTGTTCTCCGCACCAGTTTTCGAGCATCCACCC
>NZ_JBXAYF010000147.1:0-246 GCF_056782175.1 Dellaglioa sp. CoH-56-MRSF-10 | reverse complement strand
CGTCCACCGTTGACGAGCTGCCGCCGATTCCGCCGGCACCCCCAAGCGCTCCAGCTCCTGAGCCTGCGGAGAGCGTCTATGTCGACCCGGTGGCCGAGCTGAGCATCGCGAGNACTGTCCAGAAGCCGGCAGTGGCCACACAGGGTGTGCGGGGGGCTCTGTCGAAGCTGGGTATCAAGATGGAGCCGGGGCCGCGCGAGCGGGCGGCTCTTGACGCGGCCGAGGCGCTGAGACGCGATGAGGAAG
>NZ_JBXAYF010000146.1:0-247 GCF_056782175.1 Dellaglioa sp. CoH-56-MRSF-10 | reverse complement strand
GTTGTGGGTATGGACGACGGGCAGATGATCGCACTCCGCGACGCCGCCGAGCGGGTAGGGATCCCCGAAATTCAGTTGCACGCGCTGATCCAGGAGGGCGCGATCCGAGCATCGCTGTATCTCGGACATATCCGAATCTCTCAACGAGAACTCGACCAGTACACGCAAAACCGCTGAGCCGGTCGCGAGGGGAAGCCGCCGATGTCGGACATATGAGGGATCGTGGTGACTATGAACTGACCAGGAT
>NZ_JBXAYF010000145.1:0-247 GCF_056782175.1 Dellaglioa sp. CoH-56-MRSF-10 | reverse complement strand
GCTCTACAGTTTCCGGACCGCAAGGGCGACGCGTACGCCCGCACAGTTCAACAGATAGGAGAACTGAAAACAAAGGTTCGGGATCAGACGCGGCGCGTGCTCGCGCTTCTGACTGAGATAGCGGCTGAGCATGCGCCTGACGCATTCAATCATGCGCGGCAGGCGGTGGCCCAAGAACTCGAAAACCATGTGCGGTTCGAGTCGAGCACGCAGTTCCTATACGCGAGTGTCGATGCTCAGGACGCAC
>NZ_JBXAYF010000144.1:0-248 GCF_056782175.1 Dellaglioa sp. CoH-56-MRSF-10 | reverse complement strand
GTTTAAGGTTAGCGCCGAACGCTACGATTGTGATACGCCGATCGTGCATCTGGAAATCCAGTTCGGAGTGGAAGGAAAGTCAACGGCCGTTAACTATCTCACGGACGGCGCGGCCCGAGACCTGATCGACCGATTGGAGCGTGCCCTACGCGTACTCCCGACTTCGAAATAATTGTTGACCGCAGCCCAGTATAGAACTATACTGGGCTTTCTATATTTCAGGAGCCGAAAATGACTGACGATCTGAT
>NZ_JBXAYF010000143.1:0-249 GCF_056782175.1 Dellaglioa sp. CoH-56-MRSF-10 | reverse complement strand
ATTAAAACATCAAAAAAATATGGATAGCAGATATGGATCGTTACCCGGTGCTGGCTGCGGCTGGCGACATCGTCATCAGACACAGGCTGTTCAGCGAGGGGGCCATTGCCTACCCCGGCTACGAAAGCACACTGGGGTACCTCCGACGCTCCGATCTGGTGTGGGGATCGTGCGAAGTGCAGTTCGCGCGCAAGGGCTACAGAACGGACGCCCCGATCGCCTATCTCTCCGATCCTGCAATCGCCGGGG
>NZ_JBXAYF010000142.1:0-249 GCF_056782175.1 Dellaglioa sp. CoH-56-MRSF-10 | reverse complement strand
TCCTCAGGTGAGCCGGACGATTACCGTCGTTGGCCTGTGGCCGGCTTCGGTTGCGGATGTCGAACTCGACGGTTCCGCATCGAACCTTGTGACCCTCAACGTCACGTGGGCTTTCGACTACCTGATCAACTAACCCTCGTAAATACACGGTTTGTTTAACCAAGGACAAGACTATGAAAGCAGAAGTAATAGCACGCCTAATGGTCACGGCCAGCGAGGGTAAGTGGGAGGACATGACTCCTGCTGAGC
>NZ_JBXAYF010000141.1:0-249 GCF_056782175.1 Dellaglioa sp. CoH-56-MRSF-10 | reverse complement strand
GCGCCTCGAAGAATTTATGGCCATTATGTGGCCAACAGACGTGGAGTGGCAAAAGCCGTGGATCGGGTTCTCCGAATTCGTGTTCTCAGACGATCCGCACAACATCGATTGGTGGGGCTTCTGGTCGATGCCGGTCAATACGATTCGTTACCGCTTCAGTGATGGCGTATATCTGCCTGCTCTTGCCTTCAACCTCAATGCTATGGTTGCGCCCGCAAAGAACCCGGTCAATCCGACACCGCCCACAAA
>NZ_JBXAYF010000140.1:0-251 GCF_056782175.1 Dellaglioa sp. CoH-56-MRSF-10 | reverse complement strand
ACGGTCTTTGCGAGCCTAGTGTGGGCCGCGAACGTATCTGGTAACAAAGAGGCCAGAAAGCGATTTATCAAGTGGCTGAAGATTTGGGGCTCTGTCGTGTCAGTAGCCGCTATTTGCGCCCTGCTCTCACCCTCGGGTGACACTCTGCGCACGGCTGCTGCCATCGGAGCCGGGCGTGACGTACTGAGCACTGAAGTCGGGAAGCACGCTCAGGACGCGGCCATCAGATTCCTCGACGGATTGAGCAAGAA
>NZ_JBXAYF010000139.1:0-252 GCF_056782175.1 Dellaglioa sp. CoH-56-MRSF-10 | reverse complement strand
ACTTCTCGGTGTCTGACCGAGACGTTGCGGTCCTGATCAACGGGATAATGATCCCGAAGGCATACGGCGGCTTGTGGAACTTCGATGGACTGCCCGGCTTCTCGGACCAGACAATGAGTGATGGGCGTCTGCTTATCCAGTTTGGTAACTACGGAGGCCTAAACGGCAACTTCGGATCGATCCCGGGCGTCAACGACACCGTGATCGTGATGTATCCAATAACGCATGGTGCTACAGGCAACTCATATGTTG
>NZ_JBXAYF010000138.1:0-252 GCF_056782175.1 Dellaglioa sp. CoH-56-MRSF-10 | reverse complement strand
ACGTCGTATCGCAACCGCACTGCTGCGCCAGAAGCGGAAAAAGTATGACCCGGGCCAGAAGTTTTACTTCTGCATTGGGGATCAGTACATCTAGAACTATCTGGTCGGCTATGTCGCGGGCTACACGTCCAAGGGGCAGCTGATTTTGATCGGGAGCCCGGATCGCCAAACCCGTTGCTCTTCGTTCACGATGTACATGCCTCCTGATTCGGTAGACAGTGGATCGCTTCTCCCGTTCTCGGAGTGGAAGAA
>NZ_JBXAYF010000137.1:0-253 GCF_056782175.1 Dellaglioa sp. CoH-56-MRSF-10 | reverse complement strand
ATGGTTGCAATGGGCACCCTCAAAAAGGGTGATCCCCTTCCCTACGGAACGGCAAAGGAACGCGCTGCATACGACCGCGCGCACGTCCAACAGGGCACCGCTGGCGGCTACGGTTACGACAAGCTGACGGCGGCTCTGTCCGGGCTCTATATCGACGGCGTGCGCCTGATGGATCATTGCGAACACGACGAGCCCGGCACCGTTCGCCTGTACGCGCGTTATCTGAAAGATTACGACGCGCGCGGTATCCAAA
>NZ_JBXAYF010000136.1:0-255 GCF_056782175.1 Dellaglioa sp. CoH-56-MRSF-10 | reverse complement strand
GGCCAGAGCAATCCCAATCCCTGTGTTTCCGGCAGTCGGTTCGATGATCGTCGTTTTTCCATTGATTTTTCCTTGGGCAAGTCCTTCTTTGATCAAATAACTGCCCAATCGATCTTTGATACTTCCTCCTGGATTTAAATATTCCAGTTTTGCATAAATAGCAGAACCTTTAGGCATAGAATAGTGCTGATTGTCAAAGCGATAAAGCGGTGTAGAACCAATAGCTTCTGTAGTTGTCGAGATAATCATATGGAC
>NZ_JBXAYF010000135.1:0-255 GCF_056782175.1 Dellaglioa sp. CoH-56-MRSF-10 | reverse complement strand
ACTTGCTGTGCTACTAATCTGAACGTTGCCGTTGGGGGCGGCGGCCCAGCGTTATGCCAGAGCCCGCCACGATCGTCTTGAGCTTTATGTTGGCGGTTGTAGCACCAGTGTCCGAAATCAACGATGTACCGGTTGCTCCGTTGTTGTTCGTTGCTTGGACAACGACAGCGCCAGTTTGTCCG
The DNA here is from genome assembly GCF_056782175.1 of Dellaglioa sp. CoH-56-MRSF-10. Next base: position 73 of record NZ_JBXAYF010000135.1, on the reverse strand, counting down.
GACACCGAAGTAACAGGCGGTGGAGGCACCGTTCCTGTGATTCTCAGGTTGCCATTTGCATCAGGCGCGATGG
>NZ_JBXAYF010000134.1:0-255 GCF_056782175.1 Dellaglioa sp. CoH-56-MRSF-10 | reverse complement strand
CATCACATAACTCTTTACGAGTTGTGTAGCACACTCCATTCACGATAATTCTGTGCGTACTTCTCGATACAGCCTTAGCCGCGATCTGCTCTGGCGTGTCCTCAGCTTTCCGCCTATCCACAACCCAATAGGATGGTACGCCCAAGTAGTCAGAAAAGGCACGGGCTGATTTATACAGCACACCCTTATACTCGATCTGACTGCCAGACGCACTACCCAAACTCCCACCCACCACGGTGTTAAATCCACCTTTGC
>NZ_JBXAYF010000133.1:0-256 GCF_056782175.1 Dellaglioa sp. CoH-56-MRSF-10 | reverse complement strand
TATCGTACACAATCAATGCCGCAGAATTCGATCGACAGCTGGCGGCTGGTGAGATCACACAAGAGCAACGTGACGAGATTGCGCGTCTAGCGCTCCCCGAGGATTCGCTGAAGCTTTCGCAGATCATCACGAACACCACGATGACGATCAACGAGCTTGAGACTGTTCCAGATGCCTCGATATACTCGTTTGCAGACGTGCCTGAACTCGTTATGCGTCCCCCTACCATGCGCGACGTTCTTGAGTTTGCGGATGC
>NZ_JBXAYF010000132.1:0-257 GCF_056782175.1 Dellaglioa sp. CoH-56-MRSF-10 | reverse complement strand
CAGTAACGTCGAGTTCAGTGAGCAGGATTTTGCACGTGCTCACAAGTTCCTCACGATGGAGACTGTGCCAATCGTATCGGATTTTTATTCTCTGGTATTTGAGGGTTGCACAATCCGTGAGTACTACGAAAATCTTGAAGATGCACTTGTGTGTCTTCGTCAACTGAAGGAAACACTCTGATGGTAGAGGACGCGTTGAAGGCAGGAGGCACCTATGGACTAGTGGGTGAATCTACACAGAACCACTACGAAGGTCC
>NZ_JBXAYF010000131.1:0-257 GCF_056782175.1 Dellaglioa sp. CoH-56-MRSF-10 | reverse complement strand
ACGGTCGCACGCCTCTACGACGCGGCAGGGCATGCGCTGGCCGTCGCTCGCGTCGATCAACACGACCTGTAACCCACTTACCCAAAGGAAAAGAAAATGACGATTACCGCCGCAGTATTTGAAAACGTGTTGCGTGAATACTCGTTGCGTGTCGCAAACACGCAGGGTCAGACGTTCGCGGATATGGCTGACGAACTGTTCCGCGACCTGACCGACGACGAGCGCGCAGCACTCCAAAAGGATGCTTGCTCGCGTAT
>NZ_JBXAYF010000130.1:0-257 GCF_056782175.1 Dellaglioa sp. CoH-56-MRSF-10 | reverse complement strand
ATTCAACATCATCTTCAGTCCTAATACTCCGCAGGTAAGCAGCAAGGACATTATCGTTGAACGTCAATTGGGCAAGCACCTGATCGTTCAGAACGCGAACCCATGGAATTCACGCAACCGCAATACGCTGGATTTTCAGGCCAATGTACGGGTGCTTCAGCCTCAAGAAATTTACCGGCTGCTACCAGTACGCGCCCGCGTCATGACAAAGCCCCAAACAACATTGCTCTCACGCGACAACGTAATCGGCATTAGAA
>NZ_JBXAYF010000129.1:0-258 GCF_056782175.1 Dellaglioa sp. CoH-56-MRSF-10 | reverse complement strand
GGGTTGTAAGGAAGTGATAGAGGGACGTGGGCCGTGGTTAAAGTTCAACACGACTCTCACCATGAGACAGGTTGACGCTGTACAGGTTGATGTGTTCTTCGGCCCCAATCCTATATTTTTCCAGCACATATTCAACCACTCGCGGTTTGCCCCGTTCGCGCTCGGCATTAGCAGTACGCACACACTTCATGAGGTCAGTGACACTTGCGCATTCCTCGACCGGTACTCCGGCACGCTCCACGTCCTGCGGGCCCGTAC
>NZ_JBXAYF010000128.1:0-259 GCF_056782175.1 Dellaglioa sp. CoH-56-MRSF-10 | reverse complement strand
GCAAATTATTGATTGGTATGTAAAAATCGGGTCAAATGTCTCCGTTCTTTATCTGCCTGAAGATGTTCGACAATTGTCCGGAGATGTGATTATTGCGACTGATTGCTGGACGGCATTCCCGGTTAGTCAAGCTCAGAAATTCAAAGAGAGATTTTATTTTATTCAGGATTTTGAGCCTGATTTTCATCCGGCCGGTGCAAATCGCTTGGTCGCAGAAAGCACCTATGATTTAGGGTTCTCGGCCTTGTGCGCTGGCGAC
>NZ_JBXAYF010000127.1:0-259 GCF_056782175.1 Dellaglioa sp. CoH-56-MRSF-10 | reverse complement strand
GCGGGCCCGTACGCACCCATCCCGGCATGCAGAAGACGATGGTGCACAGCCGATCCAGATCGTAATCATTTTCGATCGGCACGCGATACCCACGAACCGGCGCATGATCCTCGTGCACCAGAATCCACTCATCAACGTAGTCGCCCAAGTTCTCGATGGCCGTGTCCTCCGCATGCTTCCGGGCCTGCGCCACTGCCAGCATGTCCTTTTCGGTACCCACGTCCACGATCCGGCGCTTCATGATTTCGGTACCGCCACC
>NZ_JBXAYF010000126.1:0-261 GCF_056782175.1 Dellaglioa sp. CoH-56-MRSF-10 | reverse complement strand
ACGTGCCTGATTTGCGTGGCGTGTCCAAGTTTGCTGCTCATCCGGGATCATCATACGTGATTCGGACGGGACTCCACGCTTCTGGAACGCCACCCAATTACTCAGTGTGCTACAGCAGAGCTGCGTTGACGCCCGGATATCACCTTCAATGAGATACACCAATTCCACGGCTTCATCACGAAGGTATTCGAGTTCAGTTTCCGGAAGCGTGAGGCCCTTCAGGATATTGCACATGAATTCCGAGTAGTCGCTGTTTTCTCC
>NZ_JBXAYF010000125.1:0-263 GCF_056782175.1 Dellaglioa sp. CoH-56-MRSF-10 | reverse complement strand
GAACTGGACGACGTGCAGCTTCGGACACGCATTCAGGTCCTGCGTGATCTGGATGGCCGCTGGAATGATCATTACGCTGGCGGTATCCAACAACGGGAACGTGAGCGGCTGGCTCGGATCGGTCGTGCATGGCCCTTTGAGGAAAAGAAATCGGACCTCGCGCGCCTGAGCGAGATCGAAGAAAAGCTCGAACGTGAGGACGCTGAGCAAGAAGCGGCCGAGGAACAACACCTCATGGAAAGCGCTCGTGCCAATCAATACCC
>NZ_JBXAYF010000124.1:0-263 GCF_056782175.1 Dellaglioa sp. CoH-56-MRSF-10 | reverse complement strand
GATGAAGACGGCGCGCAGTTCGACGCAACCGAGGATGAGGCATGCGCCGCGCAGCGCGCGTATCGGGCCGCCCATGGCTTCGATCCCGAGACAGGGGAACGCGCATGACCGCCGCCATTATTGTAGGAATCGTCGGCGGCTCGCTCGTCGCTATCGTTGGCATTGCTGCCTACTACGCAGACCGGGATGACGAGCGCGACACGCAGCTACGTTTGGCCCGGATCGCTCGGGGCCTACCCGAGTGCGGGCCCTAATCACACACT
>NZ_JBXAYF010000123.1:0-264 GCF_056782175.1 Dellaglioa sp. CoH-56-MRSF-10 | reverse complement strand
CAAAAAGTTCAACCCCTACGGTGAAGTTTCATGCCTTCTCCAAAAAGTTCACCCCCATAAGGTGAAGTTTTATACATGAGTAAAAAGTTCAACCCCTACGGTGAAGTTTTATGCCTTCTACAAAAAGTTCACCCTCATTGACAATAGCGCTCTCTGTAATTTAAGATGAAGGACTATGTATAGGAGGGAAGAATGATAGTAGTTATACACGACGAGGACATACCGTACCCGACACTCGTCATCGAGGACAGGCAAGCCACACAG
>NZ_JBXAYF010000122.1:0-264 GCF_056782175.1 Dellaglioa sp. CoH-56-MRSF-10 | reverse complement strand
CGTTGGACGAGTTCCGTACGCTCGTCGATGATGAGACGTACGAAATTGGGGGCCATGCTGCGACGTTTGTGACGAAGCTTGCGGATCGCGTGCAGGACGCGCTGCTCAATAGCGCAAAGGGCTCCGGCACGGATACGGAGGCTGTATACCCGGACCACGAGCGCGATGACGTGGCCGAAAAGGTGAAAGCAACGCTGACCAACGTCTACACGATCTGGAACGACATCGAAAACGATGAAGTTTTGGACTCGATCGTTGATCACA
>NZ_JBXAYF010000121.1:0-265 GCF_056782175.1 Dellaglioa sp. CoH-56-MRSF-10 | reverse complement strand
CAAGAACTCGCGATCGTGTCGCCGGCTGTCGATCTGGATCAGGAATTCCGTGATATTTTGTACTTTAATGACATTTAAGGAGTCAGCATGAGTAAACCGTGGATTGAGGTAATGCGCTGGTGCGTCGAGAATCCGTGTGAAGACCCCATCCAGTTTATGGATTGTTGGCTGGAGGGCCGGTTCGACGTGTGTCGCAAAGAATGGCCTGAGGTTCCAGAATCGTGTTATCCGGGCACCACGGACGAAGCGGTTGACCTGCGGGCAC
>NZ_JBXAYF010000120.1:0-265 GCF_056782175.1 Dellaglioa sp. CoH-56-MRSF-10 | reverse complement strand
CACGACCGCGTTTCCAGCCCCCACCGGATCGACATTTATTGAGCCCCCGGAGACTCCTAGAATACGGTTACGTGTGTACATTGTGTTGTCCTTACTGAATGCGTTTGTTCATTTTGAATCGTGTCATATCGGCACCACGATAGGCCATGCGAATAGCCACATTTGCCATGATCGCGGGATCAATTTCGCGATACGTAGCACTCTTAACCATTCGTATAGTCGTTCTGGGAATGTTGTATTTCTTGTCTTTGAAGTACCGAACGAC
>NZ_JBXAYF010000119.1:0-266 GCF_056782175.1 Dellaglioa sp. CoH-56-MRSF-10 | reverse complement strand
ATGCTCGTGATCGGCGTGATCAGCGCGCCGCCGTTGCCCGCGACACCGGTGACGGCGTTGATGACGCCCGGACCGGCGTTGGCGACCGTGCCGACGATGCCGCCGAGACTGCCGGTCGCGCCGCCGACACCACCCGCTGCGCCGGCCAGCGTTCCAACTGCACCGGTTGCCGTGTTGGCTACCGTGCCCACGATGCCACCGAGGCCGCCGGTCACGCCGCCGATACCACCCGCTGCGCCGGCCAACGTCCCCACTGCACCCGTTGC
>NZ_JBXAYF010000118.1:0-267 GCF_056782175.1 Dellaglioa sp. CoH-56-MRSF-10 | reverse complement strand
CACAGCCCCATGCAACTTCGTGGTCGTTTTCGAACATCGGGTCGTTCTTAACGTCCTCATAGATTTTGTCGAGATCGAGTTCCATATTTCCTCCTAGTCGTGAATTTTGCTCAGAATACAAAAAGGGACTGCGCTGTCAAGCACAATCCCTTTTCTTTACATCAGGCCAATCAGCGGCCGAATTTCACGGACTCACGTTCCGGAAGCGGAAGCCGCCCCGCATACTTCTTGATGAGGATGGCGGCCAGGACACCACCCGCGATCAGC
>NZ_JBXAYF010000117.1:0-267 GCF_056782175.1 Dellaglioa sp. CoH-56-MRSF-10 | reverse complement strand
AGTGCGATCATGTATGCCAGAATCGCGCCGCACACGCATGCGCCCACAAAACCGAGCCACGTAAAGCCCGCTTGCTTTTCTTGGTTGTATCCACGCCTTTTCATGTCCTCAGTGTTAGTCGGTTAGTGGGGTTCGCTGTTTGCGTTCCCCATGTACGTAACTATACACCAATTTCCGGGCCGTGCGCAATACCCCTATAAAGTGCGGGGTCTTTAGTCGCGTTCCTGATGCGTGATACGCGAGATAGCGTGAAAGGGCACGCTCTGC
>NZ_JBXAYF010000116.1:0-268 GCF_056782175.1 Dellaglioa sp. CoH-56-MRSF-10 | reverse complement strand
CAGCCTGTATACGAAATGGTCGTAGGGAACCTCGATAGGAAACACGCCAAGAAATCGACGCCCCGCAACCTCGAACTCACGTTTGTAGAAAAGCGATTTGGGCGTGAAATTCGAGACAGACGCAGAAATTTCCCAAAACCACTCATTAAGTTCACGCCTTTCATCGATAGTTTCAGTTTCGACCAAAAGTTCTTTTCGGTCCCAAACCTCGACATCATGCTCTTCCATCACGATCTTCGCGCTATGCGTAAGTGCCAAAGGCAAAAAC
>NZ_JBXAYF010000115.1:0-268 GCF_056782175.1 Dellaglioa sp. CoH-56-MRSF-10 | reverse complement strand
ATCGGCGCATGTTCCATCAACGTGATCGCCATTTGACAAAAGTTCCGGAGTCGAGCCATGTCGTCTTCGGATACGGAACCCTGTTCGATGTCGCGCACCACACGCATCACCTGATAGCGATACGTCTTGATGTACTTCTTGTGGTCGATGGTCTCACCGTTAAGACCACGACTCATTTTCTTGTTGCTTCGATTCATCAGAAAATATCCGGGCCCACGTCGGAGCGAAGTCCGTGGATTTCTTCACCCATCAGCATGCGCGCATACTG
>NZ_JBXAYF010000114.1:0-269 GCF_056782175.1 Dellaglioa sp. CoH-56-MRSF-10 | reverse complement strand
ATCTGACCGGTTGGAACAGCGCCAATCAACCGGCCGCTATCATCATGCAGCAGAGCAGGCGTCCGGTCGTCTATGTGCCAAACATATTCATGAAGTTCCTTGCCGACGAGTATTACGACAACCTTGACGTTCGCTTTGTCCCACCGACCTGTTTCGGTACCACGGTGGGACAACACATAAATTACCTCGTCGGCAAAGGCGGGAAAGTCGGTTACATCGGTCGAAATGAATCGACCTTCGCGTTTGAGCGGCAACTGACTGGCGAATGC
>NZ_JBXAYF010000113.1:0-270 GCF_056782175.1 Dellaglioa sp. CoH-56-MRSF-10 | reverse complement strand
GATTCGTGTCGAGTTCGAGCGGGCCGTTCCCGACTGCGGCGCGCACCACACGCCGGACACGCTGCGCGAGACCCGGGTCGTACTTGACCTCGGGTTCACTGACCTTGATACCGGCCTGCGCGTCCAGCACGTCCATCACCACGTCGTACACCTGATCCCATTGCTGAATCTTTTGCGACGAGAATGCAATGTTGTACTTTTCGCCCAGAATCTGCGCAATCTCATCACGCGGCGAGTCCAGCTTGATATCTTCCATCCAGTCCTCGATAC
>NZ_JBXAYF010000112.1:0-273 GCF_056782175.1 Dellaglioa sp. CoH-56-MRSF-10 | reverse complement strand
ACGCAGCGTTATCTTGGCGCTGCCTGCATAGTCAGTCTTAGCGAAAAGAGGTCTCAAGTTCTTGGCCTTGGCTTCGGCCTTGGCTTCCTTGAAACTACCTTTGCGCATGATCTTCTTACCTTCAGGCACACTTCCTACCGTATTAACGCAGTGTCCGCACTGGCCTTTATTGTCGGTGACACGAGATGCCGGCATCTCCGACTAAACCCTGCAAGTGCAGCATATGACACTAAGAGGCGTGGCTACGCCACTATGGTCAGTATCGCTGAACGT
>NZ_JBXAYF010000111.1:0-273 GCF_056782175.1 Dellaglioa sp. CoH-56-MRSF-10 | reverse complement strand
AGCGCCGTTACTGAACATGTACCATCGATCGGCCACGAATGTGGCTATAGCACCAGACGCAGGATTACCATATTGATTTAGACGGAACCTGCCATTGATCAACTTGTTCTTGGTGGCACCCAGTGTGAAGTTGCCTGTGCTGTCCGGGCTCACGCCATTGATTGTCTTGACAAGCTGGTTCGTGGTATTGGTTGATGTGTAGGCATTTGCTGTTACTGCGGCGCTGGCCAGAAGTCGCACATTACCCAGTGCATCAAGCGTGTATAGATTTGC
>NZ_JBXAYF010000110.1:0-275 GCF_056782175.1 Dellaglioa sp. CoH-56-MRSF-10 | reverse complement strand
ACCATAGCGCCCGCCCAATCGTATAGGCCAGATAACGAGGCAGACCTGCACAATCGACAAGGCGATATGCATAATGATTCGCAGTCCGAACTAAAGCACGAAAGTGTTAAGCCTAAGACAAACGCGGCGCTGCGCCTAACAGCCGAAGACCTAAACGGCGGTAACACTGAACACCAAGAGTGGCCATTCGAGAGAATTGATGAGGGTCCCCAGTCTGGAGTCTCGGTCACGAATGCAGATGCTGATCTAGACAGGTTGGCCGCACCCGGCAAGAC
>NZ_JBXAYF010000109.1:0-275 GCF_056782175.1 Dellaglioa sp. CoH-56-MRSF-10 | reverse complement strand
ATGCTCGATAGTGCAGATTGATTCACGGCGCTTGCGTTAGTGCCCGTACCACCCGTTGGGACCCATTGCGCTTGCACGTCTGCTGTAGGGCGCTGCGCCACGATGTTAATCTGACCTAGGTTACCGCCTAGGCCGGTGCCATCTTCGAGCGTCACGTAGATATCGTCAATTGCGGTAAAGCATCCAGAGCGTTGGAATCCTATAAGGAACAGCCCCGTAGTATCAGTCGTTTGTGTAAACTGGTAGGTGAACTTTGAACCGACTTGAACACCATC
>NZ_JBXAYF010000108.1:0-275 GCF_056782175.1 Dellaglioa sp. CoH-56-MRSF-10 | reverse complement strand
ATCCCGTGGATTACGAGGAAGGTGGCACATTTATCGAAGACGGCAGCGGCAAAGATGTCGAATATGCCGAAGACTACCCGGATGCGGAGCCAGAATGAACCTGCATGATGAACTATCACTCGACCTGATTCGAGGGGCGGCAAAATTTCGAGGATACCTGTATCGAGATCACGTGGTACGCGACGCTGTAGCCGTCCAGATTTTCGACGGTCGCGATTATCGGTACTACAATCCGCTGGATATCACAAATCCAGACTTCTGGGACTTCGTGAATG
>NZ_JBXAYF010000107.1:0-278 GCF_056782175.1 Dellaglioa sp. CoH-56-MRSF-10 | reverse complement strand
GATCAACACCGAGGAAGTACGCGCCGAGATTGCGCAGCGCGCAGTTGACATCACAGGAGCGGCATCTGCGTTCCACTCGGCAATGGATGAGGCAGAAAAAGAAGCCCGATCCAAGACGCAAGAACTAGAAGACACGAGCCGAAAGTTGAAGGACGGCGCGCAGCATGTGTCAGAAAAGCCAGTCGGGCACCGTGTGTTTGATCCAGCTGTTTATGGCGAGAAGGTAGCCGAGTGGTTGGACAACTCCAACCATTACACACTTTAAGGAGAGTAGTTTG
>NZ_JBXAYF010000106.1:0-280 GCF_056782175.1 Dellaglioa sp. CoH-56-MRSF-10 | reverse complement strand
TCACAACTTGGTGCGCAACACCAAGAGATTTCTGTTCGAGTGCCATACGCAGCAGTTCCTGTGCGTCGATGATCGTGTTGTGCAGAATGCGAATCTGTTTGCGCTTGCGCTCTATGAACGCGTCGCGTGCGGCTTCCTTGGTGCGATGCGCGTACTGCTTCGTCCACGACAGATTCACGAACCGTTCACGGTCCTCGTAATGATCTAGAAACCGGAAACCGTGCGGAGTCATACGCAGCACCGGATACTCGTTGATCCAGATGCCTAGGTGTTCACCGGC
>NZ_JBXAYF010000105.1:0-280 GCF_056782175.1 Dellaglioa sp. CoH-56-MRSF-10 | reverse complement strand
GGTACTCGCGACGACCCTTTTCCCAATTGCAGGGCCCACACATCGTGGTCATGTTGTGAAGCGCGTCCGCCCCACCGTTATGGCGGCTAATCGTATGATCGTGCGTAAATATCACGTCTTTGCCATTGACGGTACCCCACATATTCATATGGAACGGACCGTCGCCGCCTTTCTTCGAATACGTGCGCTCGATCGCGAAGTATGAGGCTTCGGCACCACACGCGCTGCACGTCGTTCCGTGCTTAGCAAAGCAGCGCAGGCGCTTGCTCGTGGTATGCAC
>NZ_JBXAYF010000104.1:0-281 GCF_056782175.1 Dellaglioa sp. CoH-56-MRSF-10 | reverse complement strand
GGCTCATATCAATCAAGGCATCGTGATTCCTTATATGCCGACGTGGCGTCGAGACGAAGTGAACGAAACTTATACGAAGCTTCGCGATCAGGAACCCGGCGCAATCAAAAACGAATCGTACAAAAAGTTTCTGGCGCGCGCCCGGAACCCGGCCTTTGAGATGACGAGCGCCGCGATTCCGCGCTATCAGCTCATCTCCGATTTGAAGCCCTCAAAATATTCGGTTATCCGCTACATGTCGAAGGCAGCTACTGCGCTTCAATCAAAATGGCTGGAGACAC
>NZ_JBXAYF010000103.1:0-282 GCF_056782175.1 Dellaglioa sp. CoH-56-MRSF-10 | reverse complement strand
CATCAACGTTCATCCGGTTTAGAAGATTTGCCGGCTTGATGAGCTGCCACTTCAGAGATGCCGATGCCCGAGATACCAACATATTTCTTACCGGTTTCCACATCGCGAATCTCGTAGATGCCGCGCTTGCCATCGTACGCAAGCTCGTCTCGGAACACACCGACACGCGTCACACGATACTGACCGTCAGTGACGATAGTACCAAGCGGAGTGTCAGGCTCTGGGCCACACGCAGCAAGCGAAAGCAACAGCAATGATGCAACCACAAACTTGGTCATGATG
>NZ_JBXAYF010000102.1:0-283 GCF_056782175.1 Dellaglioa sp. CoH-56-MRSF-10 | reverse complement strand
GAATCTTACGGGGATGCGTGTTGCACTGGCCGCACGCTTTGGCGCAGACAATGTGCGCACGACCGTGATTGACGGCGTTGAATGGGTCGAAATCGCGGGCACCGGCCGTAACGGTCAACGCGTATGGCATCGTGCGGGGCGCGTCAATGCAATGTAAACCGCGCGTGCAGCGCGCCGCCTACGGCTGGCGCGTGAGCTTTGATGGTGTATCGATGCCGTTTCGCACATGGGAACGGGCTGTGTCGTACGCAGCGCGCATCCGCATAATCTAAAGGGGCCAATC
>NZ_JBXAYF010000101.1:0-284 GCF_056782175.1 Dellaglioa sp. CoH-56-MRSF-10 | reverse complement strand
GTTCACCACCATCTCAGCAAGCCGCAAGTTAGCCAACGCCTGAGCCTGTTCAACTTGGCCTAGACGATGGGCACGCGCTATCTGGAATTCGATTGTGGTTTGCAGCATGGCCTCGGATACAGCAGGACGCTGGAGTTCTTGCTCCACCCACGCTATACCCTCGGTCTGCTGCCACTCCGGGTCGGAGCCGTGCTCGATCAGGAGCCGTGTTTCGATCAGGAACGTTACATCCCGCAGCAGATACGCTGTCTTTACTAGATGGAACAGTTCCGGATCGCCACCTT
>NZ_JBXAYF010000100.1:0-287 GCF_056782175.1 Dellaglioa sp. CoH-56-MRSF-10 | reverse complement strand
CATTGAGGGTGATCTCGTTGAGGTAAAACCGCTCCACGCCATTGGGTATAACACATACACTGTTCGGTCCTGCGATCTCGATTTCTTGGAGGACGTGGGCCCTTATGACGACGAAGATGACGAAGACGAGAGCACCACTCTGGAATGCGATCGATACGAAGGTGCGTCGGTGAAATTCGAGCTTACTGACGACCCCTCGAAGGTTGCGGCTGTCACCCGTATCGGTGGCGTCTNGATCACGCTGCGCGTTGGCGGTGTCGCGATCACGACCACAATGAGCGTCAGCC
>NZ_JBXAYF010000099.1:0-288 GCF_056782175.1 Dellaglioa sp. CoH-56-MRSF-10 | reverse complement strand
GTACAAGTTCCTGCCCGGCCTGTTCGAGCGTGGCATGGTGTACGTGGCTAACGCTCCGGAGTTCTATGCTGAATCGAAGGGCAACGATCTGACTATCGGCTCGACGCTCGGTGAAGTGCAACGTAAGCTTGCGGCCAAGGGTATCAAGAACGTGGCTATTCGTCACGTGAAGGGCTACGGTGAAATGGATGAAGGTTTGATCCGCACACTAATCATGGACCCGGATACGCGCCATTTGATCAAGATCAAACCTTTGGTCGAATCGGACCATGTTGACTTCGTGAAGCT
>NZ_JBXAYF010000098.1:0-288 GCF_056782175.1 Dellaglioa sp. CoH-56-MRSF-10 | reverse complement strand
ACGCCACAACAGATCATTGACGCACAGCGCGAGATCGCGATCGATGAGCCGTGTAGTCCAACGATAGTGATAGAGCGCGGTGAGCGTGTAGATTCCAGCATCATTGCCAAATTGGGCAAACCGCGAAATTCCGATCAGGAAGAGCGCATCTTGTCCAAAACGGACACAGAGTTGAAGGAACTTGCAAACTTTCAACGAATGATCGAGGGTTTGAACTACACGCCTACGTTTGGGGCCGCCGAAGTCGAAAAATGCCTTAGCAATTTCCGTGACCACCTGAAGAACAAT
>NZ_JBXAYF010000097.1:0-290 GCF_056782175.1 Dellaglioa sp. CoH-56-MRSF-10 | reverse complement strand
CATCACTTCTTCTCCTTTTTAGGCTCATCAGCAACTGCCTCGAACTCTTGCTCACCGGCCTCGATTCGAGTAGCCAGCAATTCGAGGTGAGCCGCGAGCTTGCGCAGCGCCTTAGGACTCGACGGCAGGCTAATCCCCTGATATCCGTTCTTCCACACATCAGGTTCCTTAGCCGTCGTGTATTGCTGACGAACGGATACCAGCCTCTGATCCTTGTAATCAATGGCGTTGATGTATATAGCCTTGTTATCTAGGACCTTGAAGCGCTTACCCATCAGTGAACCACCGTG
>NZ_JBXAYF010000096.1:0-292 GCF_056782175.1 Dellaglioa sp. CoH-56-MRSF-10 | reverse complement strand
ACGATAGTTTGCTGCGTGCCAGCATCGCGCATGCGACGAATGCCCGTAAAAATCAGGTCAACGGCGCGACCCTCGCCCAGCTCTTTACCCCCGTCGGTCAGGCTGATAACTTGCATGGTGTCCTCTACGTGTTCGGTTAAGATGGCTCTATTATGCGCCATGTCGGGTATCGCGTCAACAATACCCGACTAATTTAATCGGTCTTTATGCTGTGATTCGCGACGGGCGCGCGATCCGGGTTTGAGGCGTCCCCTTGTAATCGCCGTGCTCTTTGATGCCCGCTTTGATGCGC
>NZ_JBXAYF010000095.1:0-292 GCF_056782175.1 Dellaglioa sp. CoH-56-MRSF-10 | reverse complement strand
GTGAACGGCGATCGGGTACTCGGCGTTGTTCCGGAACTGGGAAATGTGCACCGTTCTCATAGGGAGCCCAATTGGTTTTGCATCTGCCTGTCGTCGAGCCCAAGATCGCTGATCAGGGCTTCTAGGGCCGCAATCCCGCCACTCGCGTAATCCATGGCCGCCTCATCGTGGTGCTCTTCGGCTCGATCGACTTTGGCCACCCAACGTGCGTATTGCCGCAGCAGTGCGCCACGCACCGTCTTTTCCGGAATTGCGTCTACGTTCATGCTTGCTCCCAACACCAGTTGTCCAT
>NZ_JBXAYF010000094.1:0-294 GCF_056782175.1 Dellaglioa sp. CoH-56-MRSF-10 | reverse complement strand
AAGAACTTTGCCCTGCGCCGAGTTGCGTGGCTTGTATGGAGGTGTGTACTCTACGTCGTCCTCAACCACCAGAATCCCGGGCAGGCGTTCACACAGATACCAATCATGGTACCACGCAACCACCGGAATCGTTCCGTGCTCGGCTTCTATGCGATCGAGGGCGGCGTTGATGAACGTGCGAAATTCTTGCGTATCCATCAGTCCCATTCCTCGTTAGACGCCTGCTCGTGCGCCGCCAAGTACACCTCACGACGCTGGTCGAGAGTCATCGTCGGCCACAGATCAACCATATCG
>NZ_JBXAYF010000093.1:0-295 GCF_056782175.1 Dellaglioa sp. CoH-56-MRSF-10 | reverse complement strand
GTCCGTAAAAATTCTGCGCACATCTTCAAGTGCTGCGCGTGGACGCCCCATAAAACCTCCGATTCAATACTTATTGATACTATAACACAACCAGCACTCGATTGCTAGTATTAAATTGGGAATTTCTGGTAACGTGCACACAATATACTACAGCACACCCATTCGGCGGTGCATCTCGTCAATAGAGCCAGCGGTTTCCAACAACGTCCGATGCTGCATCCAGCCGCCAGTCAGGTTCTGCGACGGATAGTTGAAGGCAGTTGCAATAGCCTGANGTTCAAGAGGGCTGGCGTGC
>NZ_JBXAYF010000092.1:0-295 GCF_056782175.1 Dellaglioa sp. CoH-56-MRSF-10 | reverse complement strand
ATACAGTGCGTCAGCGCGGCCCATGAATACGTCGCGCGCGAGCTTGAGGCGCGTAACCAGATTGCCGATAGGGCCCCGGTCGAATGCCTCACCGCGCGCCGGAGTCCAGTATGGAACGCCGTTGGGTCCATAGACCTGCGCGTGCACGTGGTCGCCACGTTGTTCCTCAACGTGGATCGAATGTCGCGACACTACTTGCGGAATCTTCATGATTTTCCTTAACCATACATGCTGTTGTTGGCCTTGCGAATTTCGTGCATGGGAATAGAATCGTCCCAGCACGACCGCGCGTACC
>NZ_JBXAYF010000091.1:0-297 GCF_056782175.1 Dellaglioa sp. CoH-56-MRSF-10 | reverse complement strand
AAACTGCGGCCTGCGCCACCGTCCGCATCTTACGGAAGCGATCCATCAGACCCATCTTTTCCATCTCGTACCAGTGGAATGCTGCCTGAACCTGCACCTCGGTCATGCTCGGATTCTTCTTCCGGAACTGGCGCAATTCACGAATGCGGTCCGCGCTCAGCCACTGGGCGACGCCGCGTGCTCCAGAGTACGGGTTGCGGGCATGCACGTCGAACTGCGATTCTTGCTGGACCGGGCCCAAGGCCCCAGCAATCTGCGCATCGGTCAACCCGTATTCACGGCCGAACGCCACAAACG
>NZ_JBXAYF010000090.1:0-297 GCF_056782175.1 Dellaglioa sp. CoH-56-MRSF-10 | reverse complement strand
GAGATATGCATGTGTCACGATCCGGCCACGAGTTTCTCCGCGATTCGGGTCCGAGAATACCTGCTTGAATCGGAAGGCCAGCTTCATCGTATCGCGGCTTACCTGAATACGCGTTTCTTCAACTGCCTCGCGGCATGACGTGTTGAAGATGGTTTCTCCGGCGTGGGCAAAGCCACCCGGGAGTGCCCACAGGCCTTTTCCCGGATTGAACTTGCGTCGTCCGAGAAGCACGTGCCCAGATTGGATGATCACTGAATCCGCAGTCGTCATGATTGGGGCGTACCTCAACCCCATACC
>NZ_JBXAYF010000089.1:0-297 GCF_056782175.1 Dellaglioa sp. CoH-56-MRSF-10 | reverse complement strand
CTGCGCTGTTGACTTGGATAACTTCCTCTACACCGATCCGTATTCGGGTCGTGATAACCGCACCGACGATCCCGCTGAGCTGGAATACACGGTGCCGGACATGCTGCGGGAATTCGGGTACAATACGCCGGTCAATCGTGTGACTCGCGCCAAGTTCCGGGTGGTGGGCGACACGTCGGCATCGCTTTCGTGCTACTGATCATGAACATGCGACGGCGTAGGCTGCGGTATAAGCCAATGGTGCTGAACCGCTACGGGTATTCGTATGATTGGGAGTTGCCGATACGTCGAAAGTAC
>NZ_JBXAYF010000088.1:0-299 GCF_056782175.1 Dellaglioa sp. CoH-56-MRSF-10 | reverse complement strand
GATTCTACAGTGATCTCAGATTCGTCGAACAACACGGCGCAAGACTTCAACAGCGGTATCCGTAACGTGACGGTCATCATCATTCCGGTGATACCGATCCACATCATCAACCTGCAAGTCGTTATCAGCAAGCAAGGTGTGTCGTTCACGGAAGCGTTGTCGTCGGTTCAGGCACAGTAACGGAGACAGGGGCTTCGGCCCCTGTTTTTGATAGGAGATATGCATGCATATTAATGCGGCGACCCGGCTCGTGGCTCTCGATAACAATGTGCCCGGCACTCCGGGTACGACCATAGCGC
>NZ_JBXAYF010000087.1:0-300 GCF_056782175.1 Dellaglioa sp. CoH-56-MRSF-10 | reverse complement strand
AAGGGGAACTTCAAATGACGTTCTATCGCAGATCGCGACAACGTGCGGCCTCCAATTCGATGGGGCTAGTACTTCGGATTCTCAACTGTGGCTACCACGCAATAAGACATATGCGGAGTTCGCACGCAGTATAGCAGATAGGGGCTATGCGACAGCCGCTTCATATATGGAGATGGCAGTAACCAGCACAGGCGTTCTGCGCTACAAGGACGTTATCACGCTGCCGCCGCCACAGCCCTCACAGCGCCTTGTGCTCGGTCAGTTTATGTCCGGAGTGTTTACCGCTATGGACTATAGGCC
>NZ_JBXAYF010000086.1:0-303 GCF_056782175.1 Dellaglioa sp. CoH-56-MRSF-10 | reverse complement strand
CCTTCATACCTTACCTATTGCGTCTTTGTTTCATGGCCGCTACCGAACTTTGTACTGAACGCGGTAGCGTTGACTGCTTGCGACCCGGCTTTGCCGAGCGCTGTATGTTGACCGGAGCTTGAATGCGAACTGGCTGTACCTTCATAGCCTGACGCATACGAGCCTCACGTTCGGCCTCAGCACGCCTCAGCTCTGAGGGTGCAGTCCCAACCTTGGGCGGTGCTATCGGAGGCGTCTTATCGTCAGCACGACGCGCAGGAAGATGAGGTTTGATGGTTTCATAAAGCTTGAACAAATGTTTGC
>NZ_JBXAYF010000085.1:0-304 GCF_056782175.1 Dellaglioa sp. CoH-56-MRSF-10 | reverse complement strand
CTTACCACGAGGCTATGATCGTGGGCCAAAGCGTAGACCGAAGTGACAGTCCTGATCCGGATGTTGCTGAGGTGCACAAGGCTGGTGAGTACCAACTGTTCGCGACGGACGCGATCGTACGGCGCGTGGCCCATGCGTTGTTCACGTTGGAGCCGCGTCTATGATTCCGAGTGCGTGGGTGGGAAAACGTGAATTTGCATTGAACTTTGGATTTGAACGCCAGTTTGCTGCGGATTTGGATACGGCGCTCACGCTACTGGCCGCCGTCAACGACTATGGCACACGTCAGGCACTTGGGCCGGAC
>NZ_JBXAYF010000084.1:0-306 GCF_056782175.1 Dellaglioa sp. CoH-56-MRSF-10 | reverse complement strand
ACCAACATCAATGTGGTGGTCACGTCGAGTCAATGGGACAACTTCTTTGAGCTGCGTAATCACCCGGATGCCCAGCCCGAAATCAAAGATTTGGCTGAGACTATGCTTCGGGCCATGTCCGCAAGCAATCCGCGTATTGTCGATCCAAAGGACCTGAATGATGCTCGTGCGTGGCACCTGCCGTATGTGACAATGCAGGAGCGTCAGGCTCATCCCGTTCACGAGCTGATCGCGATGTCGGCTGCTCGTTGCGCCCGCGTCTCGTACCTGACGCATGACGGACAAAATCCTCTATTGGCCAAGGAC
>NZ_JBXAYF010000083.1:0-306 GCF_056782175.1 Dellaglioa sp. CoH-56-MRSF-10 | reverse complement strand
AAGCGCTGTGCCGAAAGCACGAGCTTTGTATCAGCCATGAGGATGCGGGGCACGGTGCGTTCATCGTCGAGCGCTTGCGCAATATAACGGTGGAGCGGGTTGTGATCGGTGCGAAGCTGGGAATGCTGAAGGGCGCACAAAGACAGGGGAGAGTTGATGGGAAAGAAGATTAAGGACCCGGTTGGTGACCGGATGAAGCGCTTCGAAATGGAAGAAGCGGGGCGCTCCATGATGCCCGGCCTTCCTATTCTGGCGCGGCTCGACGGCCGTGCGTTCCACACGTTCACGCGCGGTCTGGATCGTCCG
>NZ_JBXAYF010000082.1:0-309 GCF_056782175.1 Dellaglioa sp. CoH-56-MRSF-10 | reverse complement strand
CGCAAATACAGGCCGCGTGGCGAGATACTGAAATTCTTGCGTTCGAGCACAACGGTATTGACGACGGGCCAGATACCGGTGTAGTATTGCGCTCTCCAGATCAACCGGCTCGTTCGTCGTGTATTCCCGAGTCATTTCGTAAGGAGTGAGCATGAACATCTCTACCAAAGATTATGACCTCTACCAAGAAGAATGCGACGATAAGGTCATGGCATACCTCAAGCTCGGACGCTATCCGGGAATCACGGTGAACGTGGATCATGTGCCTGAACAGCATCGCGAGACTTTTGCGAAGCTACTGCACATGCA
>NZ_JBXAYF010000081.1:0-309 GCF_056782175.1 Dellaglioa sp. CoH-56-MRSF-10 | reverse complement strand
TTATTGTTGTCATCGGTTTTGCTGGCGTCAGCGTGGTTTGCGCTATAATCTCTAGCGTCACATATCCATCCTGTGTGTCATATGGAAGCCCTGCAATCACCTCAAGCTTAACTCCATAGTCATTCGCAGGAATCAAACCGCCTGAAATTATTTCCATCTGAACATACGTGTCTTGTATGTTTTTCGGCGCAACCGTGAGCAAGGTTTCTGCTACTGCATTGGCTTTGACTAAAGTAGCCTGTGTAAGTAGCAGAGTTTCCGCTATAGCATTTGCATTAGCAGCTGAATTCTGCTGAGTCAGAATAGACT
>NZ_JBXAYF010000080.1:0-309 GCF_056782175.1 Dellaglioa sp. CoH-56-MRSF-10 | reverse complement strand
GTCTTAGCCTCAGCCTGCTGAGTTAGCTTCGGTGCTGCTTGCTCCGCGTTGTTGAGCCGCGAATTATCGATGTCGCGGCGATCATTCTCGGCCTTGGCCATTTTGTTGATGGTGGCCTGCTGAGTTGACCACGCAGAGTCATAACCCAGCTTGTAGCCAAGTGCGGCACCTGCCACGAACACTATCAGGACAAGCGCGATCTTAATCGCGTAGGTCTTGAGAAAATCAACAGCTATCAGGATGATCCTTCAAAATACTTCGTCTTCACGCGCTCCAAAATCCACTCCGGGCAGTTACCCGGGTCGAACA
>NZ_JBXAYF010000079.1:0-313 GCF_056782175.1 Dellaglioa sp. CoH-56-MRSF-10 | reverse complement strand
GCCGAATCTATGTCCTTCACGATCTGGTCCAGCACGTCTACGAGTGCCTTTCCCTCGGTCATCAGCGTTCGGGCCGTACCCTGCACACGCTCGACCAGTGCTTTCCGCTGTTCGGCACTGCTACCGAATTGCTTCAGCTCCTGTGCATACTCTGTGTAGATGTGGTTGCGTAGCGCGTCGCACGCTTCTTGCAGAAGGTCGAGGTTGACTGCGGCTCGAACTCGAATCTCAACTAGCCGGGCACGCGCGCTCAGGTCGTTGGACGTGGCTTCGAAAAGCGACTTCGGGCTGAACTGCTTACGCCCATGCAGCG
>NZ_JBXAYF010000078.1:0-315 GCF_056782175.1 Dellaglioa sp. CoH-56-MRSF-10 | reverse complement strand
ACTGAAGGAAACTCGCGTACAATGGGCCACTTATCTAATCAATTGTGTGGAGGCCGAACGTGAACCTGATTGACAAGAAAATCGCGATCCTGAAAAGGGCACTCGAACTCATCGAGGACGGGGATGAGTCCTTTGTGTGCTTCGCGATCAAGAGAGCTGCGTGCGAGTACCGTGTGAGTCGCATGTGGCAGTCGGACGCCAAGCTGGGCGCGGAAATGGCGCAGCAGGTGCAAGACAATCTGCGTGCTGCGTGTATTGAGCGCGTGTCGAGCCCGCCGGCTCTTGAGATGCTGCGGGCCGGCAGCGTCGTTGTAC
>NZ_JBXAYF010000077.1:0-325 GCF_056782175.1 Dellaglioa sp. CoH-56-MRSF-10 | reverse complement strand
GCGTTGCGCTGGAGATCATTGCCCAGACAACTTTGAATCCAGCAAAGCCGATGACAACAATAACTTGGTTCACGCCAAGCTAAGGAAATAAAATGACCTTGAAATACATGCAAGGGTTTGAGACGGTTCGTGACGATTCAGACCTTAGAACACAGGGATGGTCCCCAACCCCTGCTGCGCCGACACGTAAGACAACCGTAGCGATTCCTAGTGTAACTGGCGTAAACGGTTTCTCATTGCGTCCCATAGGTGCATTCCAGTCAATGTCATATTCAACGGCTGCATGGGGAGCGGCAGCAGATCAAACATTTGGATATCTAAACAC
>NZ_JBXAYF010000076.1:0-328 GCF_056782175.1 Dellaglioa sp. CoH-56-MRSF-10 | reverse complement strand
CAAGTCCATTCTGCACGATGTGCCGGGTGCTTTGGAGAAGATGGGTTTGCTACAACAGCTTGTTGGGGAGCACGCAGATGGCGATGCCCGTGACAAAGTAGAAGCCCTGATCGAAGAGTTGCTGAATACCTCGTCCATGCGCGAGGCTATATAGAAGCTGGGACCTGCTGGTGCCCTTCTGTTCACAGCTCTTCAATTCCTAGGTGCCGATCGCTTGTGGGCTATCGCACATGCCGCGCTGTCTGGGCTTGAGCCCGGTGAATCTGGAGCTGGCTATTTCAAATGCGAGTGGGTCCCGCTGCCCGCAGATGAATGGCGTGCGCTGCTC
>NZ_JBXAYF010000075.1:0-328 GCF_056782175.1 Dellaglioa sp. CoH-56-MRSF-10 | reverse complement strand
ACTTTGGCGCACGTGGTGCATCGTCGGCCCAGACGGCAGCACTTGGTGGCATGGCCCATCTTGTGAACTTTATGGGCACCGACACGGTACCGGCACTGGTCGCGGCTCGTCGTTACTATGATGAGTCGGTCGCAGGCTTCTCGATCCCGGCCATGGAGCACTTCACGGTGACTGCATGGGGCCGCGATAATGAGGCCCGCGCTTTCTCGAACATGATCGACCAGTTCGGCGGTGAGGGGCGTGTGTACGCATGTGTCTCGGATGCCTACGACATCTACAATGCCGTGGACAACATCTGGGGCAAGCAGTTGAAGGATAAGGTCTTGTC
>NZ_JBXAYF010000074.1:0-328 GCF_056782175.1 Dellaglioa sp. CoH-56-MRSF-10 | reverse complement strand
CAACCACATCATCTACCCGCCGCTCAGCCGAAAATCGTACGAGGCGCTGATCGCGCGTTCCGTCAACCAGTACGTACGGGAGATGGAGAAAGTGTCGGGCATCAAGTTCGCGGCCGACCAATCGCTGCTGGATCGAATCTACGCAAACTCGGTGTATCCGACGCAGGGTACGCGTCCGGTGTTCAGCCCGATTCACAAGATGTTCTCGACGCTGCTGGTCGATGCCGCATTCTGGGCAAACGAGAATGATGTGCGGGGTGCCGAATTCGTGATGACGAAGGAACTGTCGAATGGTGAGCATAAGGTACAGGCAATCCAGACGCTGCCC
>NZ_JBXAYF010000073.1:0-331 GCF_056782175.1 Dellaglioa sp. CoH-56-MRSF-10 | reverse complement strand
ATAATTGCAAGGCTGAGCACAAAAAGAAAAACCCCGCACGGGGCGGGGCTTCAAGGTTACGCGAGCCCAACCAACCGGCGATTAAGCAACAGCGGCTTTTCATGGGCCGCAAACGTCACACTAACGTGAGTGGGAGGGCACTGCGCGTCGTCTACCACGAGCCCGATACCATAGTCCGGGAAGACCTCGGCTGCTGCGCCAACCAACTTTACTCGATCACCTGCTTTCATACGTCATGCCTTTCTCAGAACAAAATAAAAAGACCGGACAAAGAACAGCAGGCAGAGAGCGGTGAAGGTTGCGAGGATCGGGGCTCCGTTCCATGCTAGAT
>NZ_JBXAYF010000072.1:0-332 GCF_056782175.1 Dellaglioa sp. CoH-56-MRSF-10 | reverse complement strand
CATTTTCTGTGTGGATAAACAGCGGCCGATCTTTCACCGTTGGATACCGATGAAACAGGTATCGAGTTGGTTCCTGTGCCCGTGTGATCTGGACAAAATCAGGATCAGTGGACCAAGCGAGCTGCGTGCTGCGGTTTACCGTATCGTACACACCGTAGAACCCAAGATCAAGACCCTGACTCAGAATTGAGAACGAGGGATGCTAGCTCTGGTTGTTGACGATGGCTACGTACTCAGCATGATAGTCGCTTGTAGTTTCCAGCAACCTTTGCAGCTTATATAGCCAGCAGCTTCCTTCGTACTTGGCGTCGAGATCCTGTAGCTCATGAGCG
>NZ_JBXAYF010000071.1:0-332 GCF_056782175.1 Dellaglioa sp. CoH-56-MRSF-10 | reverse complement strand
CAGTTACGCCAGTGGGCAATCGGGTGGTGGTCCATAATGATGTTGCGCCCATTAAACTTGATGTAAGCGCGATGCTCATGCACTTCCCGGAACAAGCCACTGGTCTTGTAGAACTCGATGTGCTTGTCGTCGTGATTGCCCAACACCAGAAACTTGTTCGGCGTCTCGATCTGTTCGATGAGTGCGCCAGTCTTCCATTTGTTGTGGAAGCTTAGGTCACCAAGAAACCAGATGACACCCTTGGGGCCAACATCTTCGTTCAGACGACGAATGATCCACTGATCGTGCTCTTCGATGTTCGAGAAATAGTGGCCTCGCGGCGTGTATTCGAG
>NZ_JBXAYF010000070.1:0-333 GCF_056782175.1 Dellaglioa sp. CoH-56-MRSF-10 | reverse complement strand
CGATGAATCGGCGCTTGCTCATGGCCCGGAATTTCGACAGCTTTTCGAGGTCGCGCACGTCGTCGATGCCCTTTTGGGTTGCCGCGTTCAGCTCCTTATAGTCGCCTTGTTTCTCGACCGGCTTCCCGTTGACCTCGGCCGCGATGATGCGTGCCAACGTCGTCTTGCCCGCGCTCGGGGGCCCGAAAAAGGCCATGGCACTCGGAATCTTTCCGGTTTCGAGCATACCTCGAGTTCGGGTCACCACCGCATCCTGGCCAAGGTAACGGTCGAGTTTGGTTGGTCGATACTTCCGATGAAGCGCATGTTGTTCTGCGTCGATCGGTGCACTGC
>NZ_JBXAYF010000069.1:0-333 GCF_056782175.1 Dellaglioa sp. CoH-56-MRSF-10 | reverse complement strand
GTTGGCGCGCGATACGAATGCGGTGGGCATGGTTGCCGACCAGTGGCAGTCGATCGATTTGTTGCAGCGAATCCGGGAAGACATGGGTCTGAATCCGCTTGGGAAGCCCCGGTGTCTGCCGCGCCAGTACAGCCCGCGCCGCAAGGAATTCGATGCGTGCCATGCGATGATTGCCTCAAAGAACTTGATATTTCCGACTGTGACGGAAGCCGAGGGTACACGAATCATGGCTGGTGGTATTGAGGACTACCGAACAGAATTCATGAATCGACCTGTTCCACACATCATGCACCAGATGATTACGGTACGTGACGTGGGGCCGGAAAAGACGCA
>NZ_JBXAYF010000068.1:0-344 GCF_056782175.1 Dellaglioa sp. CoH-56-MRSF-10 | reverse complement strand
CGCAGCGAACGGCCGAAGCATAACCAACCGAAATAGAACTAATGGCTTTGCCCCCGTACTTACCGGATGAGCTAAGTAGTTGAGGACCGCCATTATTAGATGTCCTAAACACTTTGTATTTGCCGGAACCTGTCACGTCAGACGTAGTGGTGTAAGCGTCCCAGCCCTCGCTGAACAAGAGTGCCATTTTTGAATCCTCTAATTACGTGCCCGACGGTGCCGACGGGTCTTAAGCCAAGGGCAAAAGCTGCTGTACGTATATGATCTGTGGTCGAACGATCATCGTGTTGCCGATCCATTCTTGTATATAGATGGTTCGTTGATCGTAATGCACTTCTCTGTCG
>NZ_JBXAYF010000067.1:0-346 GCF_056782175.1 Dellaglioa sp. CoH-56-MRSF-10 | reverse complement strand
AGATTCAACCGCGCCCCGTTATTGGTCTGGGAAGCTATTGTTGGATTGCCCGCAGCCAAACCTGAAGATGAGACGTTGCTGGCTACTAGAGTGGGGTTATTTACGCGTTTATATGCGTACTGCACTGTCATTTGTGGGACTTGCGTATTACCAACTTGACCCGACCACGCAAATGGCGATCCCGGGAAGGCTTCATAATAGAACAAGCACTCCTTCGCCATCACCGACAAGTCCTTGAATTCGAAGCCCGTATAGGATGGGCCCTGTTCGAGCTGCACCTCAGTGATCAGCGCCGTGAACGTGCCGGGTGCCGCCGTCGTAGCCAGCTGGAACCGCAGATAGTGAT
>NZ_JBXAYF010000066.1:0-347 GCF_056782175.1 Dellaglioa sp. CoH-56-MRSF-10 | reverse complement strand
ATGTTCCCTTGCCGTGACATGCCCGGGAGAGTGTTCACCTCCAGGAACCAGGACTCACCCGCCGCGTCGACGAGGTAGTCCATTCGGACAAACCCCGTCAGCTTCAGCTTCCGATACAGAGCCGCGGAACGCTCTTCGATGAGGTCGATCGAGCTCGTTGCGAGGTCGGCCGGGCACATGTGCCGACGGGCACCTGCGTCATGCTTGATGCGGTAGTCGTAGAAATCGCCGTCGTGATAGGTCGCAAGGATCGGGAAGATCTGCAACCCGGCACTGTTGTTCCGCAACGCGACAGACACCTCGGTGCCGGTGATGAACTCCGACAGCAGGAACTCATCGAACGAATC
>NZ_JBXAYF010000065.1:0-351 GCF_056782175.1 Dellaglioa sp. CoH-56-MRSF-10 | reverse complement strand
TCGACGGCCTGAAGGCGGTCAGGGAATGCAACGGCACCGGTCTCGAAGTGGTGGCCGACGCCGCGCCCGCGTCCAAGAAAAAGCTGGTAACGCTACGTCTGGTCAACGGCCTGAAGAACCACACGCTCCTGATCGAAGACGGGATAACGGCTCAGGAGTTGGAACTCACCGCCTCCGATGTTCTGCAATTGATTCGCGGTTCCGAGATGATGGTACCGCGTGACGTAACGAGCTTGACGTAGATGGCCACGTCCTGTACCATGCGTACAATCACATCAAGCAAGGAGAAGTTCATGAGCCGTAAATTCACGACGCGTCCGGTACTCCCGCGCAAGGCACGTAAGCAGCGCC
>NZ_JBXAYF010000064.1:0-362 GCF_056782175.1 Dellaglioa sp. CoH-56-MRSF-10 | reverse complement strand
AGTTTGATCGCGGCATCCGGGACGTGTGCGACTCGGTTCTCGACGACTTGGGGCATCCGTGAAAGCGAAACTGAATCTCACGTTCAACGAAATAGCAAACCTTTCGTACGAGTGCTATCACACGTACACCACAGGCGAGTATCAGCACAAAGCATTCAATCCTATTGAATTCGCGCTGGCGCTCATGAATCACGTCGTGATCGACGAGGGAGAAGAGAATGGCAAAAGTGAAACTGAATCTCACGGCTGATGAGCTGAGTGCACTGATCGATAAGTTTCGCGGTCAAGAGCTGGGTGACGATGGAAAGGCCTATGACACGTTTCGGCCCGAGGATTTTGCATACGCGCTGCTGGAACACGTG
>NZ_JBXAYF010000063.1:0-364 GCF_056782175.1 Dellaglioa sp. CoH-56-MRSF-10 | reverse complement strand
GGGACGCGGCAATCGTCGAGATGTCACGTAAAGCCGCAGAGCAGTCCCGTCCACCAGAGACAATTTAATTGTACGCGGGGCAAGTGCCCAGACGTTCACAACTCACCACCCTACTTTCACAACAAGGGAAGCAATATGCAAACCGTTTCGATCACCGATTACACCCTCCTGACGCCCAAGCTGGCTAAGGTCGTTATTGCCTATACTGGCAAGTTCAACAAAGAAAGCCTGCGCGCCGCTATCACTGAAAAGTTCGAGGCGAAGGCCGCTCCTGTCGAGGATTCGTTCCGCGAAGTGCGTGCTGGTGTCGCAGTCGGATTCCTGCGTGCGAACCGCGAAGTTCGTGTCGTCGATCCGCAAGAGC
>NZ_JBXAYF010000062.1:0-366 GCF_056782175.1 Dellaglioa sp. CoH-56-MRSF-10 | reverse complement strand
AGGGGCCACGGCTTCCGTTGTCGAATTCGCAGGCAGCGCCCAACGCGCATTCCAAGACCTCACGCGGCCCGTGTCCACCATGCGACGCGTACATGGCCCCAAGCGCGTATTCAGCACCGCTCCCGATCGCAGCATAGTCGTAAGCGGCCTCAACCACGGTCCCGTCTCCGTGAATCTCAAAAATGTGGGATTCATAGCCGAGTAGGATATTCACGTCCTTAAACGGCTTATCTCGGCTGGTGCCGGATTCAAGCAGCAGGCAGCGCCGCAGTTCTTCACGCACTGGCCCGTGGATGAAGCGCTCCACGTTCATTGACCGGTTCCTGACAGGGGGCACGAAATTTAGGCGCACACAGAAATTGAGGG
>NZ_JBXAYF010000061.1:0-368 GCF_056782175.1 Dellaglioa sp. CoH-56-MRSF-10 | reverse complement strand
GTTCCTTGACTGGGCGATGCGCGAAAAGCTGGATACAAGTCTTGTGTCATACATCAACGAGGGCGCGTACAGATTTACGTCCTCAGAGACGCAGGCCGCGTTCAGTGCGTGGCTGGCACGCTCCGGGGTCCGGTGATGCGAGGCATCGAATACATGCGCTCGCTTCATGAAGTGTGCCGCTTTCAGTCTACGGAAAAACGAGGTACGGGTGCAGCGTCCAACTCGGAACTAGGGCGTTGGATGAAGAGCGGCGCACTCGTCATCAACGGACGCGCTTTGGGCCAAATGGAAAAAGTGGAGTTTCCCATCAAAAGTGGGGGACTATTTCCACGTTCGAAGAAATCGAGGTGCACACTACTATGATTGGA
>NZ_JBXAYF010000060.1:0-368 GCF_056782175.1 Dellaglioa sp. CoH-56-MRSF-10 | reverse complement strand
GCTCAAACCAAACCCCGTAAGATTCACACATACCGCACTGAGCGGGATTAACCACTAGAGGCAAATATGGCAACCTACCTTAACCTGAAAATCGGCGCGGCTCGTCGTCTGGCCTATCTGCGCGGCTACGTGCAGGCGCATAACGAAAAGGTCGAAAAGAAGGGTTACGGGTTGACGCTGGATAGCTGGAAAGCGGCGCGCACGCAGCGCCTCGATTCGACGGGCGGCGGCCTGAGTGCCGGGTACAACGAGGAATACGGCCGCAAGTTTGAATGTCACACGACGTTCGATATCGCTGCACTTCCCGGCCGTTGCGATTTTGCGGATTAGATACACTCGTCATTTGATGCGGATTCGGTAATCCGCAA
>NZ_JBXAYF010000059.1:0-368 GCF_056782175.1 Dellaglioa sp. CoH-56-MRSF-10 | reverse complement strand
ACTGGCTACTGTATGCTGAGCTAGCGGCCATTCAGTCGCAGTATTTGGCTGAAGGTGAAAAGGCCTTCAACTATCAAGGTGCAGCCATCAGCCTTGAAGTTGATCGTACGCAATACCTAGAGACCGCAGCACGNGATATTCAAAGTCGTTTGGATAGCGAAATAAAGGACGTGAAGGTTAACCTAATCATCAAGGGAAACACCAGTGGTGATGGTTCTGCTGACCCAACGAAGCTCCAGACTGGTGCCATTGGTGCTGTCGGTATCTCGATCACTCCTGCATCTATGTGGGGCCGTTTCTCTCCGGGTTATGGACTTAGCGTAGGCGGTGGTGTTGCCAACAGCTACTAACGCAATTTAAGTAGTACC
>NZ_JBXAYF010000058.1:0-372 GCF_056782175.1 Dellaglioa sp. CoH-56-MRSF-10 | reverse complement strand
AACTAATAAAACGCGGTGTTTCTCGGCTTATTGCTTAAAAATTTAATAAATATTATCTAGTTTTCAAAGAACAAATTCGACAATTAATATTGTCAATGGAGCCTAACGGGATCGAACCGATGACCTCCTGCGTGCAAGGCAGGCGCTCTCCCAGCTGAGCTAAGGCCCCATAATGGGTATTTTATTAATTGGTAAATGGGCCTAAATGGACTCGAACCATCGACCTCACGCTTATCAGGCGTGCGCTCTAAACCAGCTGAGCTATAGGCCCGTAAACGCTTTTGAGAGTAGATCTCTCAAAACTAAACAAATTTTCGACAAGTGTGTAGGTTTCCGTAATATTCCTTAGAAAGGAGGTGATCCAGCCGCAGG
>NZ_JBXAYF010000057.1:0-373 GCF_056782175.1 Dellaglioa sp. CoH-56-MRSF-10 | reverse complement strand
CGATACGCGGGTCGCCCATGATCGTGGCAATCGCGCCGCGCACATTGCGATAACGTGCGAGCCCCAGCCGTTCCACCATGCAGTTTCCGCGCTCGTCAAAGATGCTAACGACGTACCGTGAACCAAGCTCAATATCGGCTTGAATGTTAACCGTTTGGTCAATATTGAAACGCAGATTCGTTTTCATGGGGTGCGCCTAGTGGGTTATCGATGGCTCAAATAGTAACGGCCCCTTTCGGAGCCGTCAACAATACCCGAGTAAATTACTCAGTCTTTATTCTGTGCATTAAGACCGTTTCCGAATCAGGTCGGCCGCGCGCTGTTCCCATTGCTGCATGAGGGTGCGGGCTTCGTTATCCGCGAGCCCTAGCAC
>NZ_JBXAYF010000056.1:0-373 GCF_056782175.1 Dellaglioa sp. CoH-56-MRSF-10 | reverse complement strand
GCTGATCGCAGTCGTCCCCACGCCCCCAACCCCGATTTCCTTGTCCTCACTTATCCAGCAAGTCCCGCATCTTCGAGTCCTCCACGGACTAGGTATCAAGCCCGTCCTGCACTCAATTCCCCTAGGACCCTCGTCCCACATGTGGGCCCTCAACTACAACGCGGAGATCGCGGAGCGCGGATACAACCATGTGCGCGTGCGCGGGTCCGACGAAGAAGACGCGGACGGGGACTTCGAAATAGTAGATGCAGACGCCGATGATGGGCTCGATGCCGACGCAGACGCCGATGAAGAACTTGAATGGGGCCCGGATTCTACGGAATTGGTGAGGAATCCTGATCAGGCGCGTGCTGATCACGAAAAAACACTTAGA
>NZ_JBXAYF010000055.1:0-376 GCF_056782175.1 Dellaglioa sp. CoH-56-MRSF-10 | reverse complement strand
CGTCAACCATCGATCCCCAGTTGCCGGAGCCCAGCATTGTAGGCGTGCTCTGATTCACGAGCGTGACCAGTGCGTCGTAAGCCGCGATGTCGCCGTGTGGGTGATAACGACCAACCACGTCACCGACTACGCGTGCCGATTTGATGAAGCGCTTCTCGTGATGCGACGCGCCCCACAGGATACGTCGATGCACGGGCTTCAGTCCATCAAACAAGTCGGGCACTGAGCGGTCGAGGTTCACGGTCACGCCATACGTCTTCATACTGCGCGTCGAGAAGTCGCGCAGCGATTCGTGCCCGAGGTTGCGATCCTCGGTCGGAGCCGCCACAACCTTCTTCTTGGACTTCAACGTGTCCTTTGCCATTACCCTACCTTC
>NZ_JBXAYF010000054.1:0-376 GCF_056782175.1 Dellaglioa sp. CoH-56-MRSF-10 | reverse complement strand
ATTCGGCTCGCGCGCAGCTGGTGGAAACCTACTTCACCAAGACTTCGACGACGGCTCCTGTGGTTAGCGTAGGGCTGCGTAGTGCAGCTGCTGAAACAGACAGCGCCCAAATCACGGTCTCGGGAACAACACCAACATACGCATCGGTCCTGTCTGATATTGACCCCAACGGAAACAAGGCATGGTCTACCAACTCGATCAAGGCGTCGCAGTTTGTCTTGAACCATATAACCTAATGCGAGGGTGACTATGGCAGGTAATCCGGTAAAGGCGCAGTCCCTAGCCAGACAGGTACTTACAGTTCAATCTCCCGCGTCTACTGCTCAGGCAGTAGCACGGCAGGTTCTATTGTCGCAGTCATCAGCGGTAAAAAATC
>NZ_JBXAYF010000053.1:0-378 GCF_056782175.1 Dellaglioa sp. CoH-56-MRSF-10 | reverse complement strand
CACGTGCCGATCCGGGGCATGGCCGAGCGTGCTGTGGCCGCTAAAAAGAAACGCCGTAGTAAATAAGGAACGTGAGGGACTTAGGTCCCTCTTTTCCGTTGGGAGAACACTTTGAATTTCGTTGTCAAATATCAGCGCCAATGTATACCGTCGATCGAACGTATCAAGAGCTTGCTGGATTTGCCCGGCGTCGTGCGGGCACAGCGACTGGATCAGGTCTAAGCAGACCTGCGCGTCGAGGATGAGGACGTGCAAACATTTCTCAAAGCGCTAAAAGATGTGAACGACTGGAAACTGAGCATATGAACCACCCTCTTGTGCGAAATCACAAGGAAGAGTATGATGTGTACATTGGCCGTCCCTCGCGCTGGGGAAATC
>NZ_JBXAYF010000052.1:0-381 GCF_056782175.1 Dellaglioa sp. CoH-56-MRSF-10 | reverse complement strand
AGTTAAGCTTCTTAGCGCCAAGAGTAGTTGGGGGTCGCCCCCTGCGAGGGTAGGACGTTGCCATGCTAATAATAAATTTAAAAATGTGCTAATCTAACTGATTAACACATTTTTATGTATATGACCCGTTGGTCAAGTGGTTAAGACACCGCCCTTTCACGGCGGTAACATGGGTTCAAATCCCGTACGGGTCATTTTCGCCGGCTTAGCTCAGTTGGTAGAGCATCGGTATCGTAAACCGAGGGTCACAGGTTCGACTCCTGCAGCCGGCATTAGTGGTTGCAAAATTGTTTTATGTAGTAGTAAAAGAGTGTGGTGGCGATAGCAAGAAGGATACACCTGTTCCCATGTCGAACACAGAAGTTAAGCTTCTTAGCGCCA
>NZ_JBXAYF010000051.1:0-383 GCF_056782175.1 Dellaglioa sp. CoH-56-MRSF-10 | reverse complement strand
GATGCAGCAGGCACTGTGCTTGAGTGGAAAGTTCCTTGCGAACTACGAGTGCAAAGAGTGTGGCACAATGCACGAGCTTTCGTACAAATACGAGTGTTGTGGTTTTCCGACCGTGTACCATGAGCTGAGCATCAACTACAAGGGCATGAGCGGCCACATCGATGCGGTGTACCGTGGTGACGACGGGAAGTTTTACATCCTCGACTTCAAAACGACGGGCATCGCAGCGGCCCCCAAAAAAGCCAAGGACCCGGGCATTGTGTACGTCGAGCAAATCGAGGCGTACGCAGTGCTTCTGGAACTCCAGTACAAGATTCCGATCGAAGGAATCATGGATGCGTTCATCCTACGTGACAATCCGAAAAAAGACCCTGCGGTCTTCG
>NZ_JBXAYF010000050.1:0-392 GCF_056782175.1 Dellaglioa sp. CoH-56-MRSF-10 | reverse complement strand
GATCACGCTCGATCTTCAGCTTCTCGCGCACGCCCTTGACCAAGAGCCGAAACTTCTTGTAGTTAGGGTCTTCTTTGATGTCGGACAAGAATAGTTCGAGATCAGATTCTTCAGCCATTACAAAACTCCCTTTGCGCGCATGCAGTCCTTGAGGATCATGCCAAGAACACAAACTGCCACAGCGCCTGCCATAAACCCAGCAATAGCCTTCGGTGCAGCCCCTACAAGTTCGGTATCTTTTCGTGTGGCAAACCACGCCACAACCCAACCGCCAACTGCCATAGCGAGCATGAGTAGCAGATTGAACGCCAATGCTATTAGCAGGTCCATCATTGCTCCGTGAAAATTTGGGTAAGCTCGGTTCCGACGTGAGGGCTGATGATCATTGTGCC
>NZ_JBXAYF010000049.1:0-399 GCF_056782175.1 Dellaglioa sp. CoH-56-MRSF-10 | reverse complement strand
ATATCACGTTGCGGTCCAGTTCCGGTAAACCCATTGCGGAACTTCCCCTCTCGAAGTTTGCCACTCCCCATACCGAGAAAGAGTTTATCCACATCGATCGATTGCCGGACGGCACGTGGCGTCTTCTATTCAACGTGCGTGGTCCCGATGGTAAGCAGATCAACACAGCCACAGTCGCATCAATGGCAATCGTCCGTTCGGAGGGAACATGAGCATAGCGTGGATTGGCGTTGACTTTGATGGAACGCTAGCATCGGATGAAAGCGGTTGGGAAGGACCTCTACACGCTGGGCCGCCCATCGCACCGATGGTGGCGTTTGTCCAAAACCTAATCAAGCAGGGCCATACAGTCAAGATCATGACAGCACGTGTAGGCCCGCATCCGGATCAGACTGATGA
>NZ_JBXAYF010000048.1:0-411 GCF_056782175.1 Dellaglioa sp. CoH-56-MRSF-10 | reverse complement strand
AAAAGTACATGGGACCCAAGCACGGCGCGCTGTCCTCAATATGCATACGACGTTTGATGTCCAGTTTCAGGATGGTTTTGTGGTCGGCGGCGATCACAGCTCTGTTCCTCCATCAACGACCGCAATCATCAAGGCTGCAAAATGACAGTACTACGAAATATACAGACGGATCGACATTACAGCGCATGGCGAGATGACGATACGGGTGAGGTGCATGCTTCGCTTATCAGCGATACGTCGATGAGCCCGAGAGCGCGACTCACGATCAATCAACCGGGTTTGAATCTGGAGCCCGTATTGAAGTTCGTGCTTTACGAAGTGGACACGCGACCGCGTTTGACGATCCATGTCGAAGACGGTGCGGCGCTTGCGCTGGCCATGCTTCTTGGCTCTATGGCCGAAAGCGAAAAC
>NZ_JBXAYF010000047.1:0-415 GCF_056782175.1 Dellaglioa sp. CoH-56-MRSF-10 | reverse complement strand
ACCTAGACTACAACCTAGGACCGTTCGATTTTGGTGAAATTGGGTATTTCGTGGGCAACACGCTGTTCGCGTTGGCCGCAGACGACAGCCTGATTCACAAGTCACCGCTCGGTGCGGTGGACGGCGGAAACAGCATCCGGATTGATGCGTTCCTGTCGATCGTGGACACGAATTACCAAATGTGGCTGGACGCCGCAGAATCGAACAACCAGTTCCGGATGGCGGTTCTGGGCTCAGTAGATGAGCTTCCTGCGCCGCATTTGGCGAGCCCCAACGCGTATATTATCACGGGTGTCGATCAACGCCAGTCGTCGTTCATAGCGTACACGGACCGTACGGGGCTCTGGAATTTTGACGCGTACGACTTCGCGTATCAGGCGCAGGTTCCGATCACGGCCGTGGATCAGCAATCTAT
>NZ_JBXAYF010000046.1:0-416 GCF_056782175.1 Dellaglioa sp. CoH-56-MRSF-10 | reverse complement strand
AGGCTGTGTATCCGGAAGCCATTGAAAAGGGCTTCCTCGAACTCGAAACGCTCAACGATCAACTGCATGACAACGACTTCAAATGGATGGCTGAAGTCCAGCGTCGCGTCGATTTCGCGAAGCGCGCGCTGGAGATGGATGCGCTTCATTCCACCGGTCTCGTCACCGAAGTGGAGGTAGTCCTCATCGGCCATTCGAAGGACCAGAGTTCGTACTACCTGAAGAAATTCCCGCAGTGGGGGTCGATCGAGGTTCCGTGCTATACGGACAAAGCCACGAACCGGGAACTCGATGCCACGTACATTCGCGACCTGTTGTTCGGCGGTGGCGATTACTGGGATCAGGGCATCACGGACATTACCGAGCTTGTGCATCCGGAGGTTCGCTCGTGGTTGAAGCACTGGGGCTGGGAGAAT
>NZ_JBXAYF010000045.1:0-418 GCF_056782175.1 Dellaglioa sp. CoH-56-MRSF-10 | reverse complement strand
AACGGATTCTTCGACGAGGACGACAGGGTCGTGCTTGGCGGCGTCCTCGAGCGCGGTCGTCAGCTCACGTGGTAGCAGGACGCGGGAGATGCCGTAGGAGGCTCCGAGTCGAGCGGGTTTGACGAAGACCGGCAGCTCCAGCTCACGTGTCACCGTCTGCTTGAGCTTGCGCAGATCACGGCCATACCGGTAGTCGATTCCCTTCAGCCCGGCGCGGGTGAGGAGGTCGTTGAAGACGCCCTTGTGTGCGGCGATCGCTGCCGCCGCTGGCGAGGAACCCACATAGGGGACTCCGGCGAGCTGGAGTGCACCTTCCAGGCCGCTGACGAGCGGAATGACGACATCACTGTCTGCGGCCTCTGCAATGACTTGAAGCCGGGCAGCGGGCCGGTTCGCGTCGGGCAGCGGCACGATGGAC
>NZ_JBXAYF010000044.1:0-424 GCF_056782175.1 Dellaglioa sp. CoH-56-MRSF-10 | reverse complement strand
TCATTATTCTTCCTCGCTGACTACTTCAGTTTTGGTGCCGCATCCGGGACAGAAGCAGAGTGGGAACGTGACGCTGGCACCGGACGCCGAAAACGAAAGTGCGTCGTTGTTGACGTGTGCATAGTGGCGCACGCGCTCATCGTCCGCACCGCGCACCACTAGGGTACCGTGCGCCGCCATCATATCCTGATAGTCGTCCATGTACGTACAGCAACGAACAAGTTTCATTTGACCTCCGAGAGAATCGTGGGGCGGATCGAGTGCACAAAATCCCAGTTGATGGAGCCTCGGGCCCGGCCAATGTGGAACTTTCCACATTCACATCCGGACACGTGCATGATATTGACGAGAGGGTGGCCCGGACGTTTTCGTCGGCAAGTCCAGTTGTGCTTTGCGGCCTGTGCCTCTTGCTCGGTATTGTACC
>NZ_JBXAYF010000043.1:0-430 GCF_056782175.1 Dellaglioa sp. CoH-56-MRSF-10 | reverse complement strand
ACATAACGAACAGCAGGAGCAAGAAGCTGGTCACTCGCCATGGTGAGTTCACATATTCCGAGGCCTCCGCACGGTACGGTATTAAACGCGGTACCATAGCCGCCAGAGCAGCACGCGGTTGGAGTGGAGACGAAGTGTGTGGTATAACTCAACGCGCTGTTGCTGGGTTTGATCCCGAGCGAGCGGCCTTCGTGTATGGTTGGTGGTCACCCAAGCGGGCGCGTTATGTTTACATTGGCGTTACAGTTGTTTCCGTTAAACATCGTGTAAGCCAGCACATCAGTGATGCAACCTCAAAAGAGGGCGCGGCTTTTCAGCGTCTGCTGCGTGCTGAGGGTGCTGACAGTTTCGAAGTCCACACTCTGTGGACTGGTGTTCTCGCAGATGCACAGGATGCTGAACGGCGGCTTATTAAGAAGCACCGCACCTG
>NZ_JBXAYF010000042.1:0-431 GCF_056782175.1 Dellaglioa sp. CoH-56-MRSF-10 | reverse complement strand
ACCTACGGTCCCCGAAGCAGAGAACACGACGCACAGTAAATAAGAGTTAGCTCAACGATAGACCTAGATCAATGGCAACAAAAGCAAGTCCACGTGCAGAATTGGCGGCGCTCCGGGCGCTGACTCACAAAGACAAACGAGTTTCCGGTACCCTTCTTAGCCTTATCGACGAATCGTACTTCAACTATACGGAGAGCCAAGAGGTATACAGCGTGGTGCTGCGCCACATGCGGGAGACGGGAACGACACCGGCCTACCGATTGCTCATCGAGGACCCCGCGATATCGGAGGGCACGCGTAAATGGCTGCGCGATTCGCAGGCAACGGTCACGACCGTAGACGAGGCACAGAAATGTGCGCGACTCATAAACAAGTACCGCCAAATCCGGCAACTTGAGGAACTGGCCGTCAACATCGACGCGACCCTGAAT
>NZ_JBXAYF010000041.1:0-433 GCF_056782175.1 Dellaglioa sp. CoH-56-MRSF-10 | reverse complement strand
GTCACGTACATGAAGAAGGGGTAGAGTCCTGCCCGTGTCATCCTGAATTGCTGGAATCTCCTGAAGCCTGCTGGCCACAACGCGGTTGGAAACGACGAACGTGATGGTTGAAAATCAGCAGGATTGGACAATCAGCAGCCAAGCGCCGTATAGGCGAAGGTTCAACGACTAGGCGTAAGCCGTACCATCAAGTGATGGGAAGTGGGATGCACCCATGTGGGTGAAGATATAGTCTGATCTGCGGGGAAACTCGTAGCTGCCGAAAGGCGCTGCCGAATTAACGACTCGTCAGGAACATTGTCCGGGGACTCGCTCGGGCGTGGGTACGTGGCATGTGCCTCGTACTCGACCAAGATATGGGACCCATTCAAACGACGCTACGTCAAGAATACACGCGGCCCGGGCGGTAAACCACAACGGTACGTGACTGCTA
>NZ_JBXAYF010000040.1:0-442 GCF_056782175.1 Dellaglioa sp. CoH-56-MRSF-10 | reverse complement strand
GAAATCTTCAGCTAGTAACTGATCGATAAGCTGATGGGCGCGTTGTGTGTCCATCGCGTCTCCGTATAAAAAGGCCGGTAACCCGGCAATTAGGTCATGCCTGACCATTCTCTATTGTTGTGGGCACTGTCACGAGTTTCAGGAAGCACGGGCCCGAGACCGGGCAACTGGCTTCACACCAACTGTACCTTAGCATGGCTCTTAACCCCAAGAGCCCCGGAGCCCCGCGCGGGATAAATCCGGTTGCAATACACTGGCGGTGCCTCTTCCTCGACAGTTAGGATTGGGGATTCTTTCGCTCTCGCCCACAACAATAAAAATGGTGCCGATTGCAGGACTCGAACCCGCGACCAACTGATTACAAATCAGCTGCTCTACCAACTGAGCTAAACCGGCAAGTGCGTGGTGCCCGTGGCCTAGGAAACCTAAGCACCACACTGAA
>NZ_JBXAYF010000039.1:0-456 GCF_056782175.1 Dellaglioa sp. CoH-56-MRSF-10 | reverse complement strand
AAATTGGGTAGTGCAACGCTATCCCACCTTCCTGCACTAAAGGACTGACACATCATGTACTCGTTCCTCGTGAATTCTAGCCGACCTGACCCGAATGAGTACAGTTGGCATGTCTACACGAAGGCAACACCGACTGCGGTTAGCGCGAACCTCGTACTCGAAAAGGGGCAACGATTCGGGGTTCGTGCACACCCGGTGTCGCAACATTCAGTACAGGTAGTCGTTGCTGGGTCCTCGCGCATATACAGCGTGAGCGCAGCTCGACTTCCGCGCCTGCCCAAAGGAGCAAAGAAATGAAACCTCGTATCCTTTTCTGGGGTATCGTGTTTGATAGATGGACACCTGCTGTAGAGGGTAGGCTTACTCAGGACCTAATACGTCTGCAAAACTTGGCGCGGCACAAGTACTCGGATGTGGTAGTTGTTTGTGACTCCGAAGAACCTGCACGAGTATGTG
>NZ_JBXAYF010000038.1:0-461 GCF_056782175.1 Dellaglioa sp. CoH-56-MRSF-10 | reverse complement strand
CGTATATAATGCGTGGTCTGCCACCAAGGGTGATCCGAATAAGCCTGCACTCGTCATGCTGCGTCTCACAGGCCAGCAAAAATCCATGATCGAGAAGCTGAAAAAGGTGTACCCAAAATGTAGATCGCGAGAATCCATCCTGAATCTCGCTCTTGAAAATCTGTATAGGAGAAATTTCGGTGCAAGCTGAAACCACGCAGCAACCTGTTATTGCCGCCCACCTGCGTAATGGGCAGACGGTTATCGCCCGCTACAAAGGCGAAAACGAAACGCATCTCGGGCTCGACAAGCCGTACATTCTGGAGACGTTTCCGGGCGCGGGTCCCGGCGGTCAAACTGGTGTGATGCTGACGCCCTACCTTGGCCACCACAAGGTGTTCGCTCCGCTCGAAGAGTTCGCGATGCCCCACGATATGGTGCTCATGCTTCGTCCGTGCCCGGAGGAACTGACAGCCACGTAC
>NZ_JBXAYF010000037.1:0-464 GCF_056782175.1 Dellaglioa sp. CoH-56-MRSF-10 | reverse complement strand
TTCCGGAATAGCGGTTGAGACTTCGCGCATGTCTTGCTCGTCTTCCGAATCGGACACGTCCTTGTTGCTGACAACCAGCACATAGCCCCGACGCACAAAACAGCGGCCAACGCACACACCATTATTGCGCGTGCGTACCGTATACGTTTCGCCGTCAGTAATGAAAGCCAAAACAGACATTGCTTGTTCCTTATTTAACGATGTTGCGATTTTCCATTTCTGCTGCGTGCTCTTCCGCGTAACGCCGTGCCGCACGTTTCATACCCGATCCGGTTGCCGGCCAGTCACGCATGCCGCCTACACGCGGCGACAGATACGAGAGTTCGCACCTGAGCGGATCATGTCGTGCAATCTGTTGTTCGTAGCTGAATCCGCGCCCCATGCGATTGTCGGGCGTAAACGTGAAACTGCCGATTGTTACCGATTCTTGCGTGTCACGAACCCGGATGAGTGCCGCGTAAAAG
>NZ_JBXAYF010000036.1:0-475 GCF_056782175.1 Dellaglioa sp. CoH-56-MRSF-10 | reverse complement strand
GCGTTGGGCGTGCCGATCGGAGCAAGCAGCAGACTCACCGGGACGTTGAGTCCGCGCGCGATGTTGAGCAACTGGCTCACGCTGAGATCGGCTTTCCGGCCAGACTCGATGTTCTCCAGGATCGACGGTGTGAGGTTGCCGCCGGGGATGGCTTCGGCCAGGTCCTCGGTCGTGCGGAATCCCCGTTCTCGGCGCGCCAATCTGATCCGTGCGCCGATGTTCTTCTCCGATCGAAAGTCCGCCATTTCTACAGCCTACAGCCTCTCCTGTTGTCAAGCGACGAGAAAGTTGCTACCGTATTGTCAACAGCTAGAAGGCTCCTAGGTTGTCGAAACGAAGGAGACGGGAATGATAGGAGAATTCATCCAGCCAGCGGAAGCAGCTGAGCTGACCGGCATTTCGATCGCGGCGCTCGCGCAACTGCGTCACCGCGGTCAGGGGCCACGGTTCTACAAGCCGACGGCCCGCGCCGTCC
>NZ_JBXAYF010000035.1:0-475 GCF_056782175.1 Dellaglioa sp. CoH-56-MRSF-10 | reverse complement strand
CCTCGTCGCTCGCGCTGCCGCTTTATAGCGAAGAGATGGTGGAGCGTGCAGCGGAGTTGCGTGAGTCGGAGCTGAATAAGTTCTACGGTGATCTGTACTTTCCGCACATGGTCATCGTCCCGTACTTCCCGCCCTCGCGTCGCCACTTCAAGGCCTTTGTGAACAGCGTGGCTGACGCCCTGATCGGCGCACCTTTGAATTTTGGGGGTGAGGTTATCAAGGAGCGAGAACTGAGCCGGGCCCCGGCATCAGAGTTCTATCAGGAAATGGCGTTGGGGTACGCAAATGGCCCCGCAGGTTAAGCACATTATCCTGCCGCACTGTTGGGTGTGCGAGCAGCGGTTCACAGACTCCACACCCCCGGGCCCCGCGTCTCGTGAAGTGCACCACGTGATACCGCGCAACTATGGTGGTGAAGACGGACCCACCGTCACGTTGTGCGCTGACCACCACAACCGGCTTCACGCCATAGCAC
>NZ_JBXAYF010000034.1:0-476 GCF_056782175.1 Dellaglioa sp. CoH-56-MRSF-10 | reverse complement strand
CCATAACACTTCGTGGCACTTGGCTATAAGGAGTAGAAAATGCCAGCACAATTCATTGCGTCGGCCGAAGGCTTCGACATTTATCCTTCTGGCACGCTGGCCGCGAACTACCCATGGTTCGTGACCAATAGTGCCATTGCCGGGCAAATCAACTTGTCGGCAGGAGCTTTTGGCGGGGCCGCACTCACGTTCCCAGTGAGCGGAGCACCAACCTCGCTCACCTCTGGGTTTGAGTATCAGTTTCCGAGCACGATGCAGATCATACGAGGTAACACGACGACCGCAGGCAAAGGTGCTTTCGCAATTAACTTCTGGTTGAACGTGAACACTATGAACCCGGGTTCTGGCACATTGCTCGCGTTGGGCACGGCTGGTGTTCCGGGGTCATGGTATCCACTACTAAATATCAGCAACTCGTCATCAGGCGGCACGAACCTTCAGCTCGTTACTAACGTCCACAGTCCGACGAGTTCCCC
>NZ_JBXAYF010000033.1:0-480 GCF_056782175.1 Dellaglioa sp. CoH-56-MRSF-10 | reverse complement strand
AGGACCTTAATATCGAGCCGTTGTTCGAGCTGAATCAGGACACTTTTGATGATGCCTGAAGCCGTGTTTTGTGCCACACTCATTTGTCCGCTCCCCGAGGTCCAGTATACAGACACGCACCCGTCACCTTGGCACGAGTGCCGTCAGTTGAGCGCGTCTGCTCTTCGAAAATCTCGTAAGCCTTTTGACACGTTTCGCGTGTAGGGTAATCGTGCTCGACGTGTACTGGGTGTGTCCCGTAGCCAGCGTACAGAGCAGTCGCGATTAGCACATATGAAAGCCCCATCAGTCCTCCACAATATGGTAGTGCTCAGCGTTCGATAGTTCCTGCATGACGTGACGCGCGACGCAGCCACGCGCAAACTGATAGGCGTCGCTCATCCCACGATAGCGTTCTTGCAGAAGTTCGTGGTTGTGGTGTTCCGGGTTACTGAAAATCTCAACGTTTTCGCGTGTGAGCCTTTCCGCGTTCCGCACCTC
>NZ_JBXAYF010000032.1:0-486 GCF_056782175.1 Dellaglioa sp. CoH-56-MRSF-10 | reverse complement strand
GCAGGATTTGAACCTACGACCTTCGGGTTATGAGCCCGACGAGCTACCAGACTGCTCCATCCCGCGATAATATTAAAAAGGAGGATAAGAGATTCGAACTCTTGCGTGGTTTGACCCACCTGACGGTTTTCAAGACCGTTCCCTTCAGCCAGACTTGGGTAATCCTCCATAAAAAATTAAAAATCTACTTGAATCAGCTACAAGTAATGGACCTTGTAGGACTCGAACCTACGACCGGGCGGTTATGAGCCGTCTGCTCTAACCAACTGAGCTAAAGGTCCAAGCTTCTTACGTAGAAAATAGCGGTGAAGGGGATCGAACCCCTGACCTCCCGGGTATGAACCGGACGCTCTAGCCAGCTGAGCTACGCCGCCATAAAATAAAAACACATAATAAATTTTGGCAATCTATTAATCGGGAAAACAGGATTCGAACCTGCGACCCCCTGGTCCCAAACCAGGTGCTCTACCAAGCTGAGCTATTTCC
>NZ_JBXAYF010000031.1:0-493 GCF_056782175.1 Dellaglioa sp. CoH-56-MRSF-10 | reverse complement strand
CGGACGGAAATGCAAAGTTTTGTTTCAGGATTTCGGTTGGCGTGTGATCCGACCAGATGTAATTCTGTTCCGTCACGTGTGGTACACGCATCGAGAAGCCATCCACGTGCCACACATCGTCGCTCACACTCTTCATGGGGCCGCAGCGAACCGTTACATACACGTACGGATGGTTGACCCAGAGTTTGCGCTGTTCAGCATCGGCACGGATCACCATCGGCTCGATCCACTTCAGCTCGTTCGGGACCACATAGCCCTCGGTCTTGGGGCCACGAATCATCATGCGCAGAATGTACTGATCATGTGGCACAAGAGAACCGTCCACCGGATATGAATTCAGCTCTTGGTTCGCTTTTGCGTAAATCCCCAAATCAACCAGCTTCCGTGCGCGTTCCTCGATGTACATTTACTGCTCCTGTATGTTAGACGCACGCATCATACACGTTACGCCACATCATAGCAAGCAAAAATTCCATCCGGATGAAGCTTCAGC
>NZ_JBXAYF010000030.1:0-494 GCF_056782175.1 Dellaglioa sp. CoH-56-MRSF-10 | reverse complement strand
CGACACCATCGAGCGCGCATGGAAAGAAAACGAAAAATATGCACAGGCGGTTTGCGACCGGGCGGCGCAAGACGGGGAATAACCACAAAATTTAGTCGGGTACTATTGACGGGGCCGCGCGGCCCCGTTACTATTTGTCTCACGTTCAACAAATAACGGATTACACAATGGCACTCTATAACGGCGTTAATCGGCTCACCATTCACGCATCGCGGTTTGCTGGGCTCGGGTACACGAATTCGAATCCGGCGGGCGTCCCTTGCTGGCGGTTTGTTGACATGCACGACGGCGAAGACCGCGCGGCATGCGTCGGACCGCAATACCGGACACGCGCTGAATTGCTGGCGGATGCCGCGCGCTACGCTCGCGACGCATGGGGTTATCTCGTCTAAAGGGGTGCATGATGCGCACATTCGATAATGGCTGTTTCTACACGGTCCAATGCACGGAGCGCGACGTGACAGAATTTGCGCGGCGCTGGCCCTGTTTCGGGC
>NZ_JBXAYF010000029.1:0-495 GCF_056782175.1 Dellaglioa sp. CoH-56-MRSF-10 | reverse complement strand
AGTCGTCGGCACCAGCGACAGTTTCACGCTGCCCGTAGCCGGGACCAAGAAGGTTTCGACCTTGTTGTAGGTAGCTTCAGCGAACGGAGCTGCCGACGTACCTGCGAACGAGAAACCAACGAACAGATCAGTTGCTTGACCCGTCGAAGGCTGCACGCCAGCAGCCGTGTTGCCTTGCGTGCGGACAACTGCTTGGCCTTCGGCCGTGAATTGAGCGCCGAGCGCAACCAGCATTTCGGTGCTTTGCTCGATCTTCGAACCCGGGAAATAGATAGACATGTGTTTTCTCCAGTGTGGAAATTAAGCAGGAGAACTGATTAATTGTGCAGTTCTCCTGTCTCCCCTTAAATTAGGGAATGTGGTTTAGAACGCTGAGAACGGGAGCTTAGCGTTGCCCGACAGAATCGCAGCGGCCGTCACCGACACTGCGCCACCGTTGTTACCCGCAAACACCCGGCGCGGTGAAGCGTAGCCCGGGCGGCCCATACGGAGTGC
>NZ_JBXAYF010000028.1:0-502 GCF_056782175.1 Dellaglioa sp. CoH-56-MRSF-10 | reverse complement strand
TCCCTGTTCCAATCAGTGAGCTGGAAGGCGGCACCATGTTTTCGAATCAGCTGGAGCCCAGCGGTTTCGATTTGTTCATGGTGATGCTCGATGAGGAACCCGACGAGGGCCGGGTGCGTGCCGTCCGCATGATTAGCGGGGCACAGACCAGCTGGAGCCGTACGGAATTGGTGTACCCGCGTGACGTGTCGATCAAGGTGATTCGCTGATGGAACTCGATCTTTCGAACAACCGGATCGACCGGCTTGCTCAGGTGGTAGCTGCACTCGAACAGCACCACCCCCGTAATGAGAAGGGTCCTATCTGCATCGTGGCCCCGCGTCGAGTGCATCGCCAGTGGAAGTACGCGTGGCGGCAATATCAGCTGTGGCGCACGGCGCAAAAGCGCCCGACGCAGCGCTACATGCTGTACTGCACGCCCGAACAATTTGCTGAACACTGCGTGCCGAGTATCGAGCCCGCTCCGCTCACGCTGTTTGAGCAAGCGGATTGGGTATTTATC
>NZ_JBXAYF010000027.1:0-514 GCF_056782175.1 Dellaglioa sp. CoH-56-MRSF-10 | reverse complement strand
CCCCGGCTCCTAAGTCGAAGGCAAAGGCAGCACCGGCAAAGGCCGCGAAGGGCAAGAAGCAGCCGGTCGTCGAAGATGAAGACGAAGAAGAGGATGAAGACGACGAGTCCGAAGATGAGGAAGACGAAGAAGACGAGCCTGTGAGCAAGAAGAAGGCTCCGGCCAAGGGCAAGAAGAAGGTCGTCGAGGAAGACGAAGAAGAGGACGAGGAAGAAGACGAAGACGACGAGTCGGAAGAAGACGAAGACGACGAAGACGACGAGTCTGGTGAAGATGAGGACGAAGACGAAGAAGAACTGTTCTAAGTTCTCGTCGTGTCCGGGACAACCGGACTAGAATGATGGGTGGGGGCGGAAGCTTCCGCCCTTTTCCCGTTTATGGAGACAGAAATGGAACAGCCAATTGAGTTCCTTCAGCTGTATTCAAGGCAGTGCAAAACGTGCAAACATTTGGACCCAGAAGAAACAAAGGCATACACTAAATGCCACTTCTCTAAGGGTAACGAAGATTGTCC
>NZ_JBXAYF010000026.1:0-525 GCF_056782175.1 Dellaglioa sp. CoH-56-MRSF-10 | reverse complement strand
GGACCTAACCTTCAGCAGATTCCGAGCCGGGGAAAGCTCGCAAAGATCATCAAGAAGATGTTCGTATCCACACCCGGATACCTGATGATTCGATACGACTACTCTGCTCACGAAGTGCGAATCTGGTCAGTTGCGGCAGGCGACAAGGCACTGGCCGAGGCGTTCCGCGCAGGTCAGAAATTGCGGCAAGCCTACATCTAGGCAAAGACCGATGAGGAACGCGCTGAGATCAAGGCGCAGCTAAAGACGAAAGGCGACATTCACATTCATACGAAGCAGAGTGACCTTGGCTCCCTAAAAGGACAGATCAGCGCGCTGTACGAAGAGTCGTTGAAGCCCGAGACGGACAAGAAGCGTATGGTCGAAATCAATCGCATGCTGGAAGAGTTGGATCGCAAGCTTACGGCATTGATTGAAGAGGATCGCACAGCATACGCGCAGGACATCATCGACAAGATGTTCAAGGCATTTCCGCAGGGTGCTGAGTGGACCGAGGCTATGCAACGCATGGCAGAAGAAGAGTAC
>NZ_JBXAYF010000025.1:0-525 GCF_056782175.1 Dellaglioa sp. CoH-56-MRSF-10 | reverse complement strand
CTTCTGGATTGTCTCTTCGAGGATCGAATCGTACACAGCCTGTTGGTTTGGCGTCAGGCGACAGCCGCCGATCCACTCGCGCTTGGTCGGAAGAAACGCGGCCCACTCCTTTCGCATGGCACCAGCCACCACGATCCGCGATTTGATCTTTCGCATGATCTGCTCTTGTGCCCCGGGCTTCCAGATTTTGACGCGGCCACCGGAAACCTGCTCTCCGTATTTGGCGTTGAATTCGTCCTTGGTGCCGAACAGCGTAGGGTCCATGGCCCCAACCTGCATAGCCATGTCCGAGGGGCTATCGTGGGCCATAGTGCCCGAGGCCAGCCGAATTTTCGGCACGTCACAGATGAGGCACATCGTGGCTTGCGTGCGCCCCGTATCGTTCTTCACCTTGTGCGATTCGTCCAATCCTGCGTACGAAAAGCGAAACTGTCGCAGAAAGTCAATGATTGGGTAGACCGTGACAGGCGTCGTGCCGTAGCACACGCTGTATTGTCGGTACATGAGAGCGTTGTAGTCGGCAAC
>NZ_JBXAYF010000024.1:0-532 GCF_056782175.1 Dellaglioa sp. CoH-56-MRSF-10 | reverse complement strand
GTCTTGGGTATAGCCGCCGCTTTAGTAGCACTTGTGGGCTTAGCCACGTCTTCCGGAGCCACCTCATTTGCAACGTCATTGGCCGGATCGTATTTGGGTGCCACTTTCTTTGCCGCAACTCGGCGTCGGCCGCCGCCCTTGATTTCTTCCATCAGAGTTTCCCGTACAAATATTCTTGAGCATGGACAAGCGTCGAGTCCGATCCATCGAACGCGACCGCGCCGGACTCCAGATCATATTCCAATTCCCATCGGACCACAACAGAATTGTGCATGACACGCAACCGCCGCTGCCGGTACTGAATATCGAAGGACTTGGCACCGAACCCGCGATTGCTGAAGTTCATGTCGTGGCGTGCCCGATTCAGCTGGTTGTATATTGAGTAACCCAAGAAATCATCGAGCGGCGTTTGCCCGATGATATGGCCCACGGCCGCCAACCACGCCCATGCCTGATGGAACAGAATAACGTCGCTCAATATCAGCCCACAGTCGGAGCCCGCAATGTAATGCGTGGTCCACGGTATATTGCC
>NZ_JBXAYF010000023.1:257-542 GCF_056782175.1 Dellaglioa sp. CoH-56-MRSF-10 | reverse complement strand
GCAACGGGTGCTTGTTCATCGGTCACGCACTGGCCCTCGACGTACCATTCGTGAATCTGAAATGATAGCACCACCAAGTTCTCGGGCAACCCATATCCTGACTGTATGTGGGTGATGCGGGCCATGAACTCGCGGTCTTGGACCCGGCCCTCACGAAATTCACGCACAAACAGCCAATCACGAACCTGAAAATTGCGGTCGTTGACTCGCACCTCCGCTTTCTTGGACCCGGACCACGCGTCTTCAAATGGAATAGGGTCCGATTTAAGATCGTGGACCTCGGGC
>NZ_JBXAYF010000023.1:0-247 GCF_056782175.1 Dellaglioa sp. CoH-56-MRSF-10 | reverse complement strand
CGATCACCTGATCCTGTAGATGATCCGGTGGCCGCCGAAGGTTCACCCAGATCATCGGATTGAGGTGCGGGCTCGACTCGCATATGCGAATAGTTGATGCGCACCTGAAACGGGAAGGGACTGGAGTTCCGCGATTTCGGCTGATCGATGGTCACGATCGTGGACCCGGTTTCCGCTCGCTCCTGATGCTGTTCCTTTGTCAGGTTCCAAGTGAACGAGTTGGACCTGTGTTCGGTGAGAGCCCGCG
>NZ_JBXAYF010000022.1:0-545 GCF_056782175.1 Dellaglioa sp. CoH-56-MRSF-10 | reverse complement strand
GCGAATGAAGCTCCGTCTGATTCAGATGATCCACTGATAACTCCTATAGAGACCGATGGAGTAGACGTTGATGCCTTTGTAAAATATCCTTCTACTTGTACAGCTTTTACCGAATATCCCGCAGGAATCGTATCGGTAGAAGAATAAATATCCTTATCTCCCGGAGTATTCGAGGACACATAATTTGCAGACTGCGAAGACATAGCTGGTTGACTTACGGTCAACGCGTTTGATGATGCGGACCCAACTTTTGTCCACTGCGCCTGCGTGTCCGATGTTGGCCTTCGCACGATAATGTTCACAGGACCTAAGGGACCGACGTAATTTAGCCCGTCGTCTAGGGTCACATAGATGTCATCGATCGCCGTGAAGGCCCCGTTTCTCTGAAACGCTATCAGGAATATGCTAGTTATGTCAGAAGTCGCTGCGTACGAATAGGCAGTAGTCCTGGTGTACAGAAGAATACCGTCTATCGATAGAGATGTGGTAAACGTGTTAGGCGTTCCCGCCACTGCAACGTGCCTAATTTCGTAATAATGGTAACC
>NZ_JBXAYF010000021.1:0-562 GCF_056782175.1 Dellaglioa sp. CoH-56-MRSF-10 | reverse complement strand
AAATTTAATCGGGTACTATTGACGGGGCCGCTTGGCCCCGTTACTATTAATCATCCGTGATTAACAAGCTGAGGACAAAACCATGTCACGCAATAATCGACTCACGACCAACGAAAACGCAACGGTAACGGAGCGCGCAAAGATCGCGGCGGGGGTTAATCGTCTGGTTGCGCTCGACGCGTTGCCCTGTGATTTGCTGGAATGCATCGCGGAAACGCTAATCAAGAATGCGAGCCCCGCCGAACTGGATAGTGTGTCGGGTACGCTCGGGATTCTGAAAAGCCGTATCGACCTGACACGCAACCAGTTTTAACCCGGCACGCGATAGGGTTATTGTTGACGGCTCGATTCGGGCCGCATACAATAGGTCTAACGCTAAACACACGGAGTAACACCATGCAATTGACCGATAAGCAAATCGATTTGATCGTTCATCATTTCACCGTCGCCGCTATCTGGGCGGACGTGCCGGATACCGAAGAATTCGAAGGGGTGCATATTGAAGCTGACGACGAGGCCCGCGCTAAGGTCCGGGCTGGCGTCGTCGCGTTCTACGCGGAAC
>NZ_JBXAYF010000020.1:0-585 GCF_056782175.1 Dellaglioa sp. CoH-56-MRSF-10 | reverse complement strand
ACAATGGTGAATCCGATGTTAGCTAGCGAGGGGTCGGGTGTGTTTGGCCCGTCCACTTCTAGAATATCACCCACGGCAAAGGACACCGGAACCGATGATCCAAGAAGTGCAGTAGTAGACCCAATGGCAAATGTGGCTACCCCTATCTGAGTCCCGTTCTTCTTGATGATGAACACCGAGTTATTGGCAGCTGGACTCAGGGCCTTGACATTAGAACCCGGAAGGCTTACAGGTATAGTGAATGCGGCAGCTGCACAGTGCACCATAAGAACTTCATTGGGCACGTTTGTTGTGCCTTCAACAAATAGCGACACTGCGTACGTCTTCATTGGTGCCTGTAGCGGTACACCAGACGATGGCCATGCCGTTGTTTTAGGACCCCATAGCACCGAAGTATCGGTCTGCAAATAGAAGTCGCCGGGTGCGCCGAGTGTGTTTGACGGAGCACCAGTCCCGTTCCATATAGTGTTGCCATTCGCGCCCGGCGCACCCGCTATACCAGCATCACCTTTAGGACCTTGCGGACCCGTAGCGCCCGCGGCACCTGCGGCTCCAGCGACGCCTTGGGGACCTGCTATGTTAGCG
>NZ_JBXAYF010000019.1:0-613 GCF_056782175.1 Dellaglioa sp. CoH-56-MRSF-10 | reverse complement strand
TCTGCATCCTATTGGTCGCAGCACACAGCGCGGCTACGACAGCCGTCAAGATAAGCATCAGGACGAGCACGACCATCGAAAGCTGACGATAGGAAGTGCCGGGCGGTAGAGTCATCAGATTCCACCCGTACACTAGGAAAGAGACCGGAATTCCGATGACGAGCGCGGTCAGAAAACGGTGCTTGGCACTCACTCTTCCTCCGGAGCCATCGGCAGCGGTTTCCACAGATCGCTGTCATCACGCGAAACAGTACCACTCTTCCACGGGTCGTCGTAGTTGATGGGAGTGCACACTTCACCGAATTCGCGCTTGCCGACCGGACGGTAGTGGTAGTCGCTTTCGTTGGTTGAGTACTGGATGCTCTCACCTTTGTACAGAAAGAAGAACTGGTTGCCGATCTTCACACCAAGCTCACCCAGAGAATTCACAACCCACTCGACTTGATCGGGATGAAGACGAGTCGGAATAGGACTGTACGCGCCTTGCTCGACGAGCGATTGAATAGCAGCGTGCGCCATTCCTTCGAACAGGTCCTGCGGTCGATCCGGATCGTACTCTTCCGTCCCCTTTGTCGCCTGCGCTCGGAGAGCCTGAGCAAGCGTCTTCGAGAAG
>NZ_JBXAYF010000018.1:0-747 GCF_056782175.1 Dellaglioa sp. CoH-56-MRSF-10 | reverse complement strand
GGTTTTCCTTGTAAGGCTTCGCGGTCAGGGCTCGACGCTTCTTAGCGCGATTGATGATGCGACGCGCCACTTCCCATTCTGCTCGCGAGTACTCCGGGCACGTGTGATTGGTCTTGTCAAAATCGCACCACGCGAAAAAATGGCGAACGAATCCGGATCGATTCATCTGGGCTCGCATAAAATCAGCCATCGCAACACCCAGCTCACGGTGCGCCTCGTCATGCACAAACACGGCGTTCCCCGCGCTCATGCCAGTCTCTCCAGTTCAGCGGAGCATCCGCAGCACATGCACGTACGAATGCCAGAAAAATCAGTTCGGTGTTCGATGTATTCGTCAAACATTTGCAACCACTCGGATGCCTCGCGCACCCGTGTCTGATTGCGCGTCTGACGATCCTTCTCGTAGTCGAGAACGAAATTCGTTACAGCCTGAACCATGTCAGCTCGAAATTCATGCAGGTTCATGCGGCATCTTCCTCCGCTGCCGGGCTCCGAAGTGGCTCGTTAGCTTCGGCAAGGCTGACCCAGCTACATCCTTGTGGGTCCCGCAGGTGTTGGATCGGATGCAGCGTCTGCGGCATTTCGAATGGGCATGAGTACTCCCACCACTCGGAGCCATCATACTCACCCCGATGCATGGATTGTCCGTCGTTAAACACGATTTCGATATCACTCACAACCTCTTGCCCACCATAACCAGAATCGTATTCGAAGTCGGCAATGGTCTGAAATTCGTCCCATGTGCAC
>NZ_JBXAYF010000017.1:0-842 GCF_056782175.1 Dellaglioa sp. CoH-56-MRSF-10 | reverse complement strand
GTTTCGGATGCGGGTACCGGCAATTCGGACCTCTATAAAATGTCGGCACTTCAGTACACTCCGGCAACCACCATCGACGCGGTGACGGTTTATGTGCAAGCCACTAACCCAGCAGCCGATGCCGCTCACTCTGTTACCGCGAAGTTGAAGTCGGCAGGCACCGTCGCAACATCCGCACCGCAGACTCTGGTTGCATCGAATGTTTTGTATTCCTCAGTATTTCCGAGGGATGGCGCGGGAAATGCATGGACACTAGCAAACCTGAACGCGGCGCAGGCTGGTA
The DNA here is from genome assembly GCF_056782175.1 of Dellaglioa sp. CoH-56-MRSF-10. Next base: position 559 of record NZ_JBXAYF010000017.1, on the reverse strand, counting down.
TAGGTGACTAAAGATGGCCACATCCACGACACAAGTCAATAAGGTATATCAAGAGGCTATAACCAGCACAACCACCACTGGAAATACTTCGGTGAACAAAGTATTTCAGGAAGTGGTCACCGGACTCGACACAGGAAATCTGCCGTCAACGCGAATCAATAAAGTGTGGATGGAAGCAATAACCGATCCACCCCTTATCATTAAGCGACGCCTGATATCGGTTTATATAGGATGACAAAATGTATTTCCAGATAACGAATGCGGCACGTGATGCGCTGGCATCGAATCCCTCAATCAGACCTACTAGCTACAAGCTGGGCACTGGTACTGGATATGTGCCTACAGCCAGTGATACCGACATACACGGAACTCTGGTATCAACAGGACTCCTTAGTCCCGGCGACGTGATAAACGGTAACGTGCTTCGGTACTCCATTCTTCTTCCTAAGGATTTGACATTCCTTCAGCAGTTCGGAGAAGTTGGGCTGTACACCAGCACTAACATGCTGTTTGCACTAGCTGTGGCGGATGTGCCGGTCACTAAGGACAACTCGTATGC
>NZ_JBXAYF010000016.1:0-1430 GCF_056782175.1 Dellaglioa sp. CoH-56-MRSF-10 | reverse complement strand
TGAAGTGAACCCCAAAAGTTGGAGTAAATATTAAGCGATCATCTGGTCGGTATGTTTTCGATATTCAATCGGAGACATACCGGCCAGTTTTATTTTAATTCTTTTATGATTGTAATAATCAATATAATTTTTTATGGCTACTTTTAAAGCTTCGTATGTCGCATAATCGTGATTATGAACTGTCCCAACTTTTAAAATATGAAAGAAGCTTTCAGCACATGCATTATCTAAACAAGTCGCTTTGCGACTCATACTTTGAAAAATTTTTGCTGATTTGATAATCTCTGTATAACGGCTGTTCTGATATTGAAATCCTTGATCAGAGTGAACTGTCATTCGATAACTGAGATTTGAACGTTTATTGATTAACCGTTTTAGTGGTTCTGTCACAAACTCCACCGTTGGGTGGAGGCTAATTGACCATTGAAGGACTTCACTATTAAATAAATCAATATATGCCGTAAAATAAGCTCTTTCATTTGTACTTTTATTTCCCCATCGTAGTTCAGTGACATCAGTTACTATTTTTTGATAGGATCTATCAGTCTTAAAACGTCGGTTTAAAAGATTGGAAGCTATTTTACCAACAGTTCCTTTATATGAATTATATCTTTTCGTTTTTCGTTCGTAAGCGTGACATAGGAGTTTGTTTTCTCGCATTATTCTCAACACGGTTTTGTGATTGATTTTAATGCCTATGTTACGTAACTCACTTGTTACGGGACGATACCCATAATCAGAATGCCCTTCACAAATTGTTTTAATCGTTTCAATCAGTTCTTTTGAATCTTGTTGGTACTCTCGTTTACAAGCATCATGGTAGCTACTGCTGGACATCAGTCCAGCTTTTAATACGGTTGCCAACTTAATCTGTAATTCACACCTTAACTCAGTGATTATCTGGGCTTTTTCTTGGTTTTTAATCTTTGTTTTTTCTGTATTAAGGCGTCCAATTTTTCCAAGTACGCTACCCGTGCCCTTAGAAAGTCATTTTCTTCTTGTAATTGTTTTGAAGTTTTTGGATTTTTTGATTTAGTCATTTTAGGCAGTTTTCCTTTTGAAGTTTTTAAGCGACCTTGTACCAGTTTCTTTTCCCAGTCCCAAATCACGACAGGATTCTTAATTTTAAAATGACGTGCTGTAACCGGAAAAGAAGCCCTATGTTTTAATCGCCAGTGAATGACCTTCATTTTATAGGAATAATCATAAAATGTCTTCCCTAAATTATTTTCTAAGCCTTGAATCCCAAACATTTTAAAATGATCCAACCATTGATAAATAGTTGCAGATCCCTTGATTCCATACTTCTTCATTAGTAAACCGGCTGGTTTACCTTTCAAATATTCTTTTAGAACTTTTTTCTTTATTTCAACTGTGAACATAGTAAAACCCCCTGAGTTAGATTTCTCCAACTCAGGGGGTTCACTTCA
>NZ_JBXAYF010000015.1:0-1690 GCF_056782175.1 Dellaglioa sp. CoH-56-MRSF-10 | reverse complement strand
TGTACTAGGCCCTGTCAAGTTGACGGATGAAATAATATAAAATTTAATATGTTTCTAAATGGCTTTATCCCAGTATTCATCTGGGGTAAGGCCATTTCTTTGTGTTGAGCGATTGTAATGATTAAAATATTCAATTCCTGCTTCAACCAATTTCATAAGTTCTTGATAGGTCTTTGGCAGTGGCTGACGTGCCATCCATCGATTTTTAAATTCATTCCACCAACGCTCCATTGGAGCGTTATCGTATGGCGTTCCTGGTCGGGACATACTTCTAGTTACTTCATATCGATCAAGAGAACGATTAAATAGTTTTGAGGTATAAGCTGAACCGCGATCGGTGTGCACCATGGGGTGTACACTACCAGCACCTGAAAAGGCCTGCTGAAATACCTGGATTTCTGCTTCACTAGTTTCTGTAGGACTTAGATTATAGGCTAAAAGTCGCCGACCATAAAGATCTAAAACACCACTTAACCGAATTTTATATTCGCCATTTATGCCATATGAAAGCTCTGTTGAATCGGCCAACCAAACTTGGTTAGGTCTACTCACACTAAAATTTTGATTAAGAAGATTATCTTGGATATATTGTTCTGATTGTTTCACACGATTATGCTTCTTCGGATGTACTAAACATCGAATACCTAGTTCTCGCATAACTCGTCGAACCTGTTTGAAAGTAATGGGAAAATTAATTGATGTGTCAGCTTGTAAATTTACCAACATGTTTCCAGTACCAATCCCTTGTAGATTGAAATCAAACCAGTATTGGGTTCGCTCTTTAAGTTGTTTATTACGTGTCTCCCAAACTGTTTCTTGTCTTTTTAACCCTTTGTAGTAAGCCTGACGGCTAACGCCAACCATTTTTATAAGTTTTGTTATCGCACCATGCTTTTCTTGACTAACATTCTTAATCGCGTGATATGCCAGTCGTCTTTGCTTATTCACCCCTTGCGCTGAAGTTCCTGCCATTTTTTTATAAAGGCCGCATATAATTTTTGATCTTCGATTTGGCTTTCTAACTCGTGAATCCGTAGATTCGCTTTATCTAAATCTGTTAGTTCTGATTGATCTTTACGGTGACCACGATTATCGATTAGTGATTCATAACCACCTTGTCGTGCCTTAAGAACCCATGAACGGGCTTGTTGATAAGAGACACCGAAGTGTTCCGCAGTTTCATTATAACTATGTTTATCTTTGGTAATATATTCAACAATTGAAACGCGTTCTTCAAAAGAAGTTTTACGACTCATAATGGGAACCTGCCTTTTGGACGGTGACGCCGTCACCGTTTTATCCTCATTATACTTGGAAACCCAGTCTAATAGTTGTTTTTGTGATCGTAAACCAAACTTAAGTGCAACATCTGCTTGTGAATATTGACCCGTTAGATAAGTTAATACCGCTTCTAATTTCAGCGCTTTTGAATAGTGATTATTGTGGCGCGCTTCCTGTAAACCTTCAATACCATCGCGGTCATAGCGATCGACCCAACGTTTGAATAGATCTTTATTAATACCGTATTCTCGGGCAAAAGTTCTTCTCGGCATTCCGGACTTTCTAAATTCTTCGATAAACGTTAATTTTTCTAATGCTGAATACTTGGCTCTGGACATACAAAAATCCCTCCATGATTATCGGATGAAATTATATTATTTCATCTGACAACCATAAAGGGATTATTACA
>NZ_JBXAYF010000014.1:0-1818 GCF_056782175.1 Dellaglioa sp. CoH-56-MRSF-10 | reverse complement strand
AAAAACAAAAAGTTAATCCTGAAAATTACATTTTTGGCGCAATGAGAAATACTTTTGAAGTGTGGTACAGCGAATACCTGCAATCATTAAGTTAAAATGGCTACATTAGCTCATATAAGAGCCATAGAGAAACTTTAAAAGCAACAGGTGTGACAGAATTAGCGGTTTATCAAAAAGGAAAGCGAATTATGGTTACATTACCAGTCTAAAAAAACGTCCTCAACATCAAAAGTGAGGACGTTTTTTTAGATTTCTTTTTCTAAAATCGGACAAATACGATCTTGTTTTCCTAAAGGAAAATGTTTTATCCCGATTTTTTTAAATCCATGACGTTCATAAAAACGAATGCCTGCATAATTTTTTTCATAAACAGTCAAACGTAAATAACGTTTTTGTTTCGTTTTAGCATAACGATTCGCTTCATCGAGTAACCGTTGCCCTAACCCTTTGCGTACACGTTTTTGGAACGTCTACGCAAAGGCTTTTAGCAATCAAATTACTCACTATTATATCAAATATTTCAATTAATTAACCCGTTTTCAAATATTTATATTCTAAGCATAATAAAAAGACACACCAGGTGCCTTTTGTTTATTATAATATTTATACAGCTAGTCGTTTTTTATTTTGGTTTAATGACCAGGACCATACAAGTTTAAAATGACAACTCCTGACAAAATTAATACAATTCCTAAGACGCTGCTCAGATTAATAGATTCTTTCCAAACGACTACTGCCAAAACAGTTGTCAATACAATTCCTAAGCCAGCCCATAAAGCGTAAGCAACACTCAAGTTTATAGTTTTCATAGCTAATGCTAAAAAATAAAAACTTGCACCGTATGAAACTAAAGACCCCACAGTTTCCCAAAGCGAACTGAATCCGTTTGAAGCTTTTAACAAATTCGTTCCCAAGAGTTCACCTAGAATCGCGAGCCCCAAAAATATATATCCCATTAAATTACACCTACCTTTTTTTTTATAACGAAAATAATGCCAAAAATGAAAAAATTCATTAGTCGGCGTTTTTTAGCTAGCCACAACCCAGCTATTCGTATATTTTTTATTATACAATTTTACAATTTACTCCGCTTAATTGCAATGTCGTTTTTAATTATTCTCGAATTCTTGTTTTTTAACTTCAAGCATACGTTGTTTACGCTTTTCATAAGCTCTACGGTAACGTTGCATGGCTTTATATTCCTGCTCAAAGACTACCATAGGTCGTTTACCGTCAAGTGCCTGTCTCAATGGCATAGCATTCATTTTTGAAGCTACTTCATCTAATTGTCGTTGTTTCACATCTTTAAATGACGTGCCTTTAGGGTACCAATCACGTAGCTTACGGTTTCTGTTTTCATTTGAACCACGTTGTTGTGGTGATGACGGTGTGGCATAGTATAGCTTAATTTTAAGCTCTTTTTGAACATATTCTAAAAAGTCCCATGAGATAAATTCAGAACCATTGTCGGCTGTTATAGTACGCACAGCTTTGCCATAACGCTCATAAAACAACCTAAATGCATTGAAACACTTGACTTCTGGTAGAAAAATAGTCCATCTTTTTAGTATAAGAGCAGGATCATTTGCAGACCATAAACTAATTAACTTTATGGTCTGCAAATGATCCAAAGAAAATGGAAAAAATGATTGGGATTATTTTTAATGCTAAAAAGGCAAGTGAAACATTTATTACTCAACAAACAGGAAAACCAACAACTATCTTTTTAGATAACTACGAGGATTTGCAACATGACATCACAGTTTCATTGAGAAGAACATTTAACGCTATTAGAAATAAACAGGATAAAAAACAAAA
>NZ_JBXAYF010000013.1:0-4217 GCF_056782175.1 Dellaglioa sp. CoH-56-MRSF-10 | reverse complement strand
AGTAACCGGATTACGAGCAATATACAAAACATGATAATGTGGTTTTTTATAAATTGATCCACCAGCACTTATTATCTCTTGTTCATCAGGAGTCATATCTTTAAATTTTCGTTCAGTTTTATCTAAATTATGGAGCGGACTAATCGCCATAGGAATACCAGTTTTTTCTAAATTTTCAATAAAGTTTTCAGGAATACTTTCAGGATACAAAATGAATGCAAAGTTTCTAGCCTTTGTATTTTTAGTAGTCATATAGTATAATCACCTTTAGAAAATAAAAGCATTTTTCACGAGCGAACTTGAGAGAGGGCGCTCTTTTTTTATGCTCATTTTTCTCCTTTCTTAGATTTTTCGATAACATCACGCATATAGTTTCTAATATCGTAAGTTACAATTTTTCCTTCACTTTTTAAAATCTCTTTGTAATCAGCATACATCTTTTTAGGTATTCTAACGGTTACAACTTGATATTCTGTTTTCTCTTCAGGCATAAAACTCACTCCTTTATTTTTTTATCATTATACATCATTATATACTTATAGTCTATATAGTCAAAAAATAACCCGTTTAAAAAAACGGCGGTCAAAACGGCGGTCAAACGGCGGTCATAAAAAAACTCCCAAATCCATTGGGAGAGTAAGCGTAAAGTCCTATTCAAGTAAAATTTGGCACTCGGCACTTATAGGGGGGTCGTAGTACGGGAGCGAAATTCGCTCCCTGCCCCCTGATTTTCAAAATTTTTATCCCACTCAAACCAAAATATGGGCTCCGCCCAAACCCGCAAGCTGTGTCAGCTTGACCCCATAAATGAGCGGGAGCTCCCGCTCAAACTCACCCCGCACTCGCCGTGGGGCAGGCAAAAAAAGCAGGTGTGCTTTTCTTTGCATGCGCAAAAGTGTTTTATCCGCTAGTCTATCAACTCCTTAAAGCCTCAAAAAGGGGCTAACTGCTAAAGCAGCAAGCCCCTTTAATTCGATTTACCGTTGACAGACACAAAATTAACGACGTTCAATCTAGCCAGATGTTAAATTAAGCTCTTAAATGCCATTTTAAGCCCATATAAGCGTTTTAAAGATGTGGACCGCCTAATTCATCAGATTTATGTTTTTCGAGTTCCTGTGAGCTTTCAGGGGCTTTTTTAGACGGTTCTTTTAGTCCTGCACGTTCTAGCCACTTGTCAGGTAAATTGATACCTAGTTTTTTGTGTAGAAATTCATCAACATTGCGGACAATGCCTTGAAGTGTTCCGACTAACTTTTGCAATCGCTCATTCTCTCTTTCGAGGTCATTATAGTCCCACGTTGTTCTAGTCAGTTTATCTCTTAACGAGTCGGCTTCACGCCTTGCTCTAGCATGCATTTGATTGTAATTATCACTAAAAGACGCCCGTTGTTCCAAATCAGCGAGATCAGATTTATCAACCATGACTTTATTTTTATTCAGCAAAGTTGGTTTACTAGCAATTTTTTTGTTATCCCGTGGCTTGATTTCATCAAGCTGTTTTTTAGTATCTGCAAGCTTTGCTTGTGTCTCTTGTTTTTCGGTCTCTATTTTTTTCAAATCTTCCCGCATAGTTTTGTATTCGGGTACTGATAAATTCTTACGCTCTTTGTTTTTGTTGCCACGTTGAACATCAAAGCCATTCTCTTTGAGATATTGTGGTAATTCCTCTTGAATGCGCTGTAAGGCTTCACGATTGAATATACGCTTAGCTGAGAGCTTTCTATCATCATCAAAGGGCACAATGCCCATATGCATGTGAGGGGTCTTCTCGTCCAAGTGAACGACCGCATAACGAATATTTTCGTCGCCATAGTTATCTGCAAAATATTGTTTGGCTGTTTCAAAATATTTACGGGTTTCGACTTCGTCTAATTGCTCAAAAAAATCTTTGTCACTGGTTAGAATCCACTCATTGACTAAAACAGCGTCTTTGCGAACTGCCCGCTTACTAGCTTTATTTTCGTTGATATAGGCTTCAATATCCGTTTTAAAATTATCAGTGCGCCCAGCCACCAAATCATAATTCAAGTGGGAGCGGGAAACATCAATATCTTCGTTGCTGTGATTAGTCGTTTTCCGTTGGTCATGATTGCCAATACCGACTAAATTATCAGCTTTTAATTTCGTCATTCTAGCCACTACAAAACTCATAGTACGCACCTCATTTCGGAGTTATCTTCCAAGTAAAGTATAACCCACTATACTTCACTCTGTGAAGTGTGGTCTCTGCGAGGCTAAAAACTGTCTGTCCACTTTGCCCCTTTTTTCGCCTTTAGGCTGAAAAGGTTCGACGTGAACAGGCACAAAAAAAAACGCCTACAGCTGTCCTTTTTTCTAGTAACAGAAATGATATTTTCACCTTTGCATTTTTCCGCAACGATTGCAAATTCATTTCAATATCAAATTCAAAACAACAGACCTTGCCACTTTTTCAAAAGTGGCAAACCCAGAAAATTTCTACATGTCTCCGACGGCTCGAAAACGAGTTGCCAAGAGGGTGGAAAATCAGTGGATCGTATCAACTTCTTAAATTCCTTCCGATTTGCTTCAGTCAGACATTTATCGTTGACCCTACCGTTTATTTTCCCACTGGCCAAATAAAAAAGAGTAGCCTAAGCTACCCTTTTCTAAAAAAATAGTTCAACAATCGCGCCCATTGAAGGTAAATTTTTAAGAAATAACATTTTTTCATTTTACTTAGAAAATATAATACTAGCCCCTTTTATCACATTTTTCCGTACAAATAGAAATGCATATTCTCTTGTAATTCTGGCAAATCGAGCGTTTCTTCAGCTAATCGTTCCAAACCTTGATGTTCATAAAAGCCAAAATTACATGTCGTATCCGTAAATAAGTAAAATGTCTTAAGATTTTCAGATGTCATATAATCTAAAAATTGTTGATACAATTGTTTACCGATACCTGAACCACGTTGGTTTCCATCTACAACAAAAAAAGCTAATTCACCATCAAAGTTTGTACCAATGCTCTTTAAAAGAATTTCATCAACTTCTTCAAATTTTTGAAACGTCTTTCCAATTTTACGCCCTTCTTTAGATATAGCAATTCGTGCAACAGCAATTCCTTGCCGAATAAGATACCTTAGTGGTTTACGATGTGTTTCTCTATTTTTACCCATAATAATACCAACAGGCACTTCATTAAAAACAGCAACACTAGTAAATGTTTGATTAACAAGACAACTGGCAAGATATATTTTAGACAGTTGTTTAGCTAATTTTGGGCTTCCTAATCGATCGTAGTTCCATGATTTGCGAATCATATCTTCCAAGATATGATAATCGGATGGTTTAATAGGACGGTATTTAATATCTGCTTGTGTCATTACTTTTCCTCCAAATAATTAACTTCTAAATTGTTCTTAAATCCAATATATTCCACGTCAATAATCATTACTTAACCTCTCCAGTCTCAATATTTATTTTATTTCTCCCATTTCTATCAATTCCTCAAATCCTTCAACAAAGTAATCTCTATCTTTCAAACAAACAACTCGTTTTTCTGGACCTTCAGGTGTCTCAGTTTCACTTAACTTTATACCACAAATAAAGCATTGACCTAAAAGCTCTTTAGTCGGGATAACATTTTGATCAGTGTATTCTAAGTATTTCTCAACATCACTTTCACTAAACTCTCTCATGCTCTCACCCCTCTCTCATTCTTTATTTCTCCTGTATCAGGATCAATGGTTTTTGAATAGACCGGACGATAACCACATTGGTAATTTGCATCAAAATATAGTCGAAAAATTCCAGAAGAACTTGAAATTATTTCATTCACATATTTCATACTCTCAATTCCAAATTCGTTACCTCTTTGTCTGATAAACGAGCTTAATTCCTTTACATTAACAATGTTATATTCATCTACAATTTCAAGTAAAGTCTGCCTTAATTCTTTCTTTTCATTTTCATCAAGTGTTACGTATCTATCAATATCAAAATCATTTATAAAGATTAAATCTTTTTTATCGTAGCGGTGTTTACCTTTCTTAATTGCATCAGAACTTTCATGCGTTAAATACTGAAAATAATACTCCACGCTATCAACAATTTCGATATGAGATACAGATTGATCACCTAAATTACGTTTTATTTTTTTCCGAATACTTTCAACAGTAACCGGATTACGAGCAATATACAAAACATGATAATGTGGTTTTTTATAAATTGATCCACCAGCACTTATTATCT
>NZ_JBXAYF010000012.1:3395-5181 GCF_056782175.1 Dellaglioa sp. CoH-56-MRSF-10 | reverse complement strand
TTGATATGATATAAAAGTTGTCAAAAGCAACCAAGTAGATCTTTGAAAACTGAACAAATTTTCGACAAATCAAATGTGTAGGGTCTCTTAACTAAGAGTTAAGAGCAAACATTTGCGAAGTCAATTCGCTAGTTTCAAAAAGTAACAAAACAATAAGAGCAATCAACTTTTTATATGAGAGTTTGATCCTGGCTCAGGATGAACGCTGGCGGCGTGCCTAATACATGCAAGTCGAACGCATTATCTTCACCGAGTGCTTGCACTCACCGAAGATAATGAGTGGCGAACGGGTGAGTAACACGTGGGTAACCTGCCCAAAAGAGGGGGATAACACTTGGAAACAGGTGCTAATACCGCATAATTTGTTAAACCGCATGGTTTGATAATGAAAGACGGCGTAAGCTGTCACTTTTGGATGGACCCGCGGCGTATTAGCTAGTTGGTGAGGTAAAGGCCCACCAAGGCAATGATACGTAGCCGACCTGAGAGGGTGATCGGCCACATTGGGACTGAGACACGGCCCAAACTCCTACGGGAGGCAGCAGTAGGGAATCTTCCACAATGGACGAAAGTCTGATGGAGCAACGCCGCGTGAGTGAAGAAGGTTTTCGGATCGTAAAGCTCTGTTGTTAGAGAAGAATGTAGGTAAGAGTAACTGTTTACCTAGTGACGGTATCTAACCAGAAAGCCACGGCTAACTACGTGCCAGCAGCCGCGGTAATACGTAGGTGGCAAGCGTTATCCGGATTTATTGGGCGTAAAGCGAACGCAGGCGGTTTTTTAAGTCTGATGTGAAAGCCTTCGGCTCAACCGAAGAAATGCATTGGAAACTGGATAACTTGAGTGCAGAAGAGGAGAGTGGAACACCATGTGTAGCGGTGAAATGCGTAGATATATGGTAGAACACCAGTGGCGAAAGCGGCTCTCTGGTCTGTAACTGACGCTGAGGTTCGAAAGCATGGGTAGCAAACAGGATTAGATACCCTGGTAGTCCATGCCGTAAACGATGAGTGCTAAGTGTTGGAGGGTTTCCGCCCTTCAGTGCTGCAGCTAACGCATTAAGCACTCCGCCTGGGGAGTACGACCGCAAGGTTGAAACTCAAAGGAATTGACGGGGGCCCGCACAAGCGGTGGAGCATGTGGTTTAATTCGAAGCAACGCGAAGAACCTTACCAGGTCTTGACATCTTCTGACAAACCTAGAGATAGGCCGTTCCCTTCGGGGACAGAATGACAGGTGGTGCATGGTTGTCGTCAGCTCGTGTCGTGAGATGTTGGGTTAAGTCCCGCAACGAGCGCAACCCTTATTATTAGTTGCCAGCATTTAGTTGGGCACTCTAATGAGACTGCCGGTGACAAACCGGAGGAAGGTGGGGATGACGTCAAATCATCATGCCCCTTATGACCTGGGCTACACACGTGCTACAATGGACGGTACAACGAGTTGCGAGACCGCGAGGTTAAGCTAATCTCTTAAAGCCGTTCTCAGTTCGGATTGTAGGCTGCAACTCGCCTACATGAAGTTGGAATCGCTAGTAATCGCGGATCAGAATGCCGCGGTGAATACGTTCCCGGGCCTTGTACACACCGCCCGTCACACCATGAGAGTTTGTAACACCCAAAGCCGGTGAGGTAACCTTTTAGGAGCCAGCCGTCTAAGGTGGGACAGATGATTAGGGTGAAGTCGTAACAAGGTAGCCGTAGGAGAACCTGCGGCTGGATCACCTCCTTTCTAAGGAATATTACGGAAACCTACACACTTGTCGAAAATTTGTTTAGTTTTGAGG
>NZ_JBXAYF010000012.1:1897-3297 GCF_056782175.1 Dellaglioa sp. CoH-56-MRSF-10 | reverse complement strand
AAATTTGTTCTTTGAAAACTAGATAATATTTATTAAATTTTTAAGCAATAAGCCGAGAAACACCGCGTTTTATTAGTTAAGAACGTAGTTCTTAACAAAACCACTTTGCTTTAAGTAAAGTTAGGTTAAGTTATCAAGGGCGCATGGTGAATGCCTTGGCACTAGGAGCCGATGAAGGACGGGACTAACACCGATATGCTTCGGGGAGCTGTAAGTAAGCTTTGATCCGGAGATTTCCGAATGGGGGAACCCAGCAGTTTTAATCGACTGTTACTATTAACTGAATACATAGGTTATATAGAGGTAAACGCAGGGAACTGAAACATCTAATTACCTGCAGGAATAGAAAGAAAAATCGATTCCCTAAGTAGCGGCGAGCGAACAGGGAAGAGCCCAAACCAAGAAGCTTGCTTCTTGGGGTTGTAGGACTGCTCATTTGAGTTACCAAAGATTTTTATAGTAGAAGAGTCTGGGAAGACTCGCCGTAGAGGGTGATAGCCCCGTATACTAAATGAAAATCTCTCAGAGCAGTATCCTGAGTACGGCGGAACACGAGAAATTCCGTCGGAATCCGGGAGGACCATCTCCCAAGGCTAAATACTCCCTAGTGACCGATAGTGAACCAGTACCGTGAGGGAAAGGTGAAAAGCACCCCGGAAGGGGAGTGAAATAGTTCCTGAAACCATGTGCCTACAAATAGTTAGAGCCCGTTAATGGGTGATAGCGTGCCTTTTGTAGAATGAACCGGCGAGTTACGTTTGCTTGCGAGGTTAAGTTGATAAGACGGAGCCGTAGCGAAAGCGAGTCTGAATAGGGCGCCATAGTAAGTAGACGTAGACCCGAAACCAAGTGACCTACCCATGTCCAGGTTGAAGGTGCGGTAAAACGCACTGGAGGACCGAACTCATGTATGTTGAAAAATGCTGAGATGAGGTGTGGGTAGCGGAGAAATTCCAAACGAACTTGGAGATAGCTGGTTCTCTCCGAAATAGCTTTAGGGCTAGCCTCGGAATTAAGAATCATGGAGGTAGAGCCACTGTTTGGACTAGGGGCCCATCTAGGGTTACTGAATTCAGATAAACTCCGAATGCCATTGATTTATATCCGGGAGTCAGACTGCGAGTGATAAGATCCGTAGTCGAAAGGGAAACAGCCCAGACCACCAATTAAGGTCCCAAAATACATGTTAAGTGGAAAAGGATGTGGAATTGCACAGACAACTAGGATGTTGGCTCAGAAGCAGCCACCATTTAAAGAGTGCGTAATAGCTCACTAGTCGAGTGATTCTGCGCCGAAAATGTACCGGGGCTAAACATGTTACCGAAATTGTGGATGGAACCCATTAGGGTTCCGTGGTAGGAGAGCGTTCTAAGGGCAACGAAGCTAGACCGTAAGGACTG
>NZ_JBXAYF010000012.1:0-1799 GCF_056782175.1 Dellaglioa sp. CoH-56-MRSF-10 | reverse complement strand
GGTGGAGCGCTTAGAAGTGAGAATGCCGGTATGAGTAGCGAAAGACAGGTGAGAATCCTGTCCACCGAATGACTAAGGTTTCCTGGGGAAGGCTCGTCCTCCCAGGGTTAGTCGGGACCTAAGTCGAGGCCGAGAGGCGTAGACGATGGATAACAGGTTGAGATTCCTGTACTAGTTATATTTGTTTGAACGATGGAGGGACGCAGCAGGCTAAGGAAGCGCACTGATGGATATGTGCGTCCAAGCAATAAGTCTGAAGTTGAGTTAAATGCTTAACTTTAAGGACAAGTTGTGATGGGGAGCGAAATTAAGTAGCGAAGTAACTGATGTCACACTGCCAAGAAAAGCTTCTAGTTAGAATATAACTACCCGTACCGCAAACCGACACAGGTAGTCGAGGAGAGTATCCTAAGGTGTGCGAGAGAACTCTCGTTAAGGAACTCGGCAAAATGACCCCGTAACTTCGGGAGAAGGGGTGCTGACCGAAAGGTCAGCCGCAGTGAATAGGCCCAAACGACTGTTTATCAAAAACACAGGTTTCTGCAAAATCGTAAGATGACGTATAGGGGCTGACGCCTGCCCGGTGCTGGAAGGTTAAGAGGATGAGTTAGCTTCGGCGAAGCCCAGAATTGAAGCCCCAGTAAACGGCGGCCGTAACTATAACGGTCCTAAGGTAGCGAAATTCCTTGTCGGGTAAGTTCCGACCCGCACGAAAGGCGTAACGATTTGGGCACTGTCTCAACGAGAGACTCGGTGAAATTATAATACCCGTGAAGATGCGGGTTACCCGCGACAGGACGGAAAGACCCCATGGAGCTTTACTGTAGCTTGATATTGAGTGTTTGTATAACTTGTACAGGATAGGTAGGAGCCGTAGAGACCGGAACGCTAGTTTCGGAGGAGGCATTGGTGGGATACTACCCTCGTTGTATGAACACTCTAACCCTCGCCACTAATCGTGGTGGGAGACAGTGTCAGGTGGGCAGTTTGACTGGGGCGGTCGCCTCCTAAAAGGTAACGGAGGCGCCCAAAGGTTCCCTCAGAATGGTTGGAAATCATTCGCAGAGTGTAAAGGCACAAGGGAGCTTGACTGCGAGACTTACAGGTCGAGCAGGGACGAAAGTCGGGCTTAGTGATCCGGTGGTTCCGTATGGAAGGGCCATCGCTCAACGGATAAAAGCTACCCTGGGGATAACAGGCTTATCTCCCCCAAGAGTCCACATCGACGGGGAGGTTTGGCACCTCGATGTCGGCTCATCGCATCCTGGGGCTGTAGTCGGTCCCAAGGGTTGGGCTGTTCGCCCATTAAAGCGGTACGCGAGCTGGGTTCAGAACGTCGTGAGACAGTTCGGTCCCTATCCGTCGCGGGCGTAGGAAATTTGAGAGGAGCTGTCCTTAGTACGAGAGGACCGGGATGGACATACCTCTGGTGTACCAGTTGTTCTGCCAAGGGCATCGCTGGGTAGCTATGTATGGATGAGATAAACGCTGAAAGCATCTAAGTGTGAAGCTCACCTCGAGATTAGATTTCCCATTCCTTTATGGAAGTAAGACCCCTGAAAGATTATCAGGTAGATAGGTTGGAAGTGGAAGTACAGTGATGTATGGAGCGGACCAATACTAATCGGTCGAGGACTTAACCACAAAGTGGTGTGAAACGGTGTACGGCTTAAAAATCAATGATAAATATTAGCTAGTTTTGAGAGAATAAGTTTTCTCAAAAAAAGAGTGTGGTGGCGATAGCAAGAAGGATACACCTGTTCCCATGTCGAACACAGAAGTTAAGCTTCTTAGCGCCA
>NZ_JBXAYF010000011.1:0-7509 GCF_056782175.1 Dellaglioa sp. CoH-56-MRSF-10 | reverse complement strand
TTTTGTTTTTTATCCTGTTTATTTCTAATAGCGTTAAATGTTCTTCTCAATGAAACTGTGATGTCATGTTGCAAATCTTCATAGTTATCTAAAAAGATAGTTGTTGGTTTTCCTGTTTGTTGAGTAATAAATGTTTCACTTGCTTTTTTAGCATTAAAAATAATCCCAATCATTTTTTCCATTTTCTTTGGATCATTTGCAGACCATAAACTGATTAACTTTATTGTTTCAGCTTCTAAAGGAATTTTACCTGCATTTCCGTTTGATACTAGAAATTCGCTTGCATTAGCTACAATGTCTTGATTTTGTTTTTGTAGAACATTTTGAGAGAAATTAATTGATGAAAAATCAAGCATGCTTGTATCTTTATTAGTATCTTTATTAGTATCTAAGTTAGTCTTATATAGATTGTGTCCGATTTCGTGATGTCCGCTTGTATCAAGGGTTTCAGCCATTTCTTGTCGGCGTCCGATTTCGTGATGTCCGCTTGTATCAAGGGTTTCAGCTGTTTTATTATTTTCTTGTCGGCGTCCGATTTCGTGATGTCCGCTTGTATCAAGGGTTTCAGCCGTTTTATTAGCAAAATCCCGTTTAATATACACGTCTTTTGCTGTAACTTCTAAATCATCAAGGTAAAGTCGATTGGGTAAATTTTTCTTTTTCTTGGGATCAAATCCTTGCTTGATTTGAAATAATAGTCCTGCTATATATGATCCATTATACCATTTAACAAAAAAACAGCCCCCATTATCCAACTAGTAGATAACGAGGGCTGTTTTAATAGTCTTTTCTAGGGGTCATTATATAATTATAGCCCCTAAACAAACATCTTTTGTAAAAAGCCTTTTTTCTGTTCTTTCAACAAATCTAACTTACGTTGATGAAGAGCGATAGTGTCGTCGAGTTGTTTGAAAAATGAACCAATTTTTTGCTGTTCTTCCTGACTAGGTTTATAGATTTCAAATTCTGAAAATTTAGAAATCCAATGACGTTCATGACTTTGAGGTACATATTTTATATTCTTCAACGTATTAAACATAAAATAGAAATTGTCAGAATTATCATTCAAACTAAGTAATTTCATTGCGGAACTCTTAATCTTAAAAGGGAAATCTACATAATGAGAACCAGTTGTAAAATCATCAAATATAATAACTGGATTCTCTACGGTAGCATTTTTAATCCCAGTAATCTCATCTGTATAGCCCAATAAGAAACTCTTACCTGCTGTTAAAACAGGTGTATTAAAAGTGTCATCATACTCTGTAGATTTAACAATATATTTTGTTGGTTGCTCATAGTTAAATATCTCCCCCAACTTACGCTGTTCCCAATCGTCAGCAAACCCCGCAAATCGCAATTCAGGAATTTTTTCTCCAGCTTTTGGAAACATTTTTTGCAAGTAGCCTTTTTTCTGTTCTTTCAACAAATCTAACTTACGTTGATGAAGAGCGATAGCGCAATCAAGTTGTTTGAAGAATGTCCCAATTTTTTGTTGTTCTTCTAATTTTGGATATAAAAGATTTACTTGTTTTAGATCAGAGTTATGCAGATGAACTACAGATTTTCCTTGAGCTCTCTTCGACATTTCTTGTCGTTGAGATCCATTAGAAATAGTTAAAGCTAAAAAAATAGAATCAATATAATTTACTGGTTTAATTATATTTAAATCTCCGCCTAAAATTAGACCTGATTTACCAACAACTGAAGCTCTAGAAATATCTTCTGAAGATTCTCCTGATGCAGGTACTATGACTTCAGATCCTTCACTAATTATTGAGTTATCTTTCTTATTTACAAATGTATCTACTTTCTCAATAACTGTTTCATATTTTGTATATAAGCGACCATATAAAATTATTGGATCTCCAAATTCGACTAAATCATTTTTTGTATATCCATTGCCTTTTGAAAAACTAGCTAATTCACCCAACTTACGCTCTTCCCAATCGTCAGCAAACCCCGCAAATCGCAATTCAGGAACTTTCTTTTTAACTGAATCATCTATTTTCGCCATAGTCCCCACCATTTTCTTGGTTTTTCTTGTTCTTCTATCCTTTTTTGATCTTTGATTTGTTCCTGCAAATTTTCCAACTTCTCTTTAAGAGCGTTCACTTCATCTTTATATTGATTGTCTAAGTGTTTGAATTGTGTTTCCTGTGAGGGCATTTTGAGAACTTTTAATCTGTCGTTTTTTGCTTTGTATTCTTCTAACAACTTTTTATCTTGTAAGGCTAATTGTTGTTGCTGGTCTAACAAATTTTGCGTTTGTTTTTGTGCTTCCACTAAACTTTTTATTTGTTCATCTTTATTGGTATTTTGAGATTCAAGATATTCAATTTGGTGTTTAAGACTGTTTAAATAGCTATTTAAAGTGCTGTTTAATTCAACGCCTTCAACACTTGTATTTCCTTTTATATTAGTGTTTTCTTGGTGTTTAACGGTATTTAACTTACTGTTTAAACTACTGTTTAATTCAATACCTATATTTTCTTTTATTTGTTTAACCGCTTCAGCGGTTAATAGCTTCATACTATTATTTCTAACTACATATTCGCTTGATATTTTAGAAACTTGATAATGAATTTTATTCTTGCTAACTCCTAACTCATCTGCAAGTTCTCGAATCGTTTTTAAATTGTCACTCATGATCTATATCCTGCCTTTTAACGATTGGTAGATACTGTTCAATCGATTTTTTAAGATACTTAGCAATATTCTTTTTCGAATAGTCATCTTGTTTGTCTCTGATATAGGCTAAGTGTTCTTTCACGCCCTTTAAACCACGTAATTCTTTTAATTCGTCATAAAGTGGATATACATTTTTCTGTAACCCTGACAAAATAGTCGTATCCGTTAAATCAATATATGACAATAAAAACTGCTCCATAAGTAACTTTGTATAGGGACTTTTTATTGCCTTAACAGTCAACATATCTTCTGTTTCTTCTTGACGAATCTTGCCCTCGATATAAACGGGATCATCCTGTTTATAACTACTATCAGCCGCAACTTGTTTTTTAGTAATGTGAAAGACAATGCTATCAATGCTGCGCCCTTTTTTAACTTTTTCGTACGTCACATTAAAAGTTGTATTATTTGTAATTTCTTCAATACCATTTTTTAAAATTCTTTTTTCAAAATTTCTAAAATCCAGATACTCATCTATCGTATCTGTCATTTCTCGTAAATCTCGGATACTAATTTCAGGATTACGATAACTATCAATTTGGTCTTGTCTCCGACCACCTTTAAAGCTGTAATGCTCGTACTGGTTGTAATTCATCGATAACCAACGGTATAGAATAATGGCATACTTGCTATTTAATTCTGCGATGTCTGACAAAGCATGTTGCGTAAAATTGTTTTTAAGATTGATTAAGTAAGGCATGATTTCACGATGAAATTCAATTTTTACTTCGTCACTATAATCCGTCCATTCCACATAAGGGATTGGCACAATACTAACAAACTTAAACCCTTTATCTTGTTCTTTTTTAATCTGAAAAAAAGCTTGTTTCTGCATTCTTTCAATCGCTTGTTTAAATCGGCTATGTTTATCGTTATCATTCACCTTAAAGAAAGCAAACATTTCTTGCTTTGATAAATAAACCGTTTGATCTTGAGGTGGGTTTTCTGTATCGATTAAAGAAACAGCTAATTCAAACATTTTAAGCGGCGTTTTATCCATTTTGGCAATGGATGTGATTAAGCTATTGTGTTCGACCACTTTTCTTTTTGATAATTCATTCAAGGTCTGCACCTGCCTTGTCTTTGATTCTGATATAATGGACATATAGATACACTCCTTTGGGCGTGTTGTTGGATATAAGCATAAAGAAAAACTTTTTGTCGGGAATTTCTTTATGCTTTTTATTATAGCATTTTACGTGTACATGAAAAAATAAAATGTACACGTATGCACAGTATTTTGTACACGTATGCACAGTATTTTGTACACGTATGCACAGTATTTTGTACACGTATTTAGCTTTGAAGCATTGCTAATGCTCACTTTATAACCACGCAAAAGAACAAAAGATTAAAATATAAAAGATAAACTTATAATAGGCTTCGCCTTTTTATTGAATTAATAAAAACAAAACAAAAAGAACACCGTTGTACATAATGTTTGTCCAGAGTGTTCTTTTTGTTTGGCATTATTTTAAATGATGGATTCCTGGTTATGTAACCTAATTGCCCCTTATTAAGCCAATAGCGACGTTTGAATCTATTTGATGATTATTTCTACGTCACATGGTTAAAAACGCTTAGACGAGCAAATAGGCCGTTATAACGTTAAAGACTTGGCCCTTTAAAAATATCACGCGTTAATTCAATGATTCGATTAATTAATGCTTTAACTTGTTCAATACCCCAATCTAATCTAGTTGGCGCTATTTTCGTATCTGGATCTGCTCTAGCTGTCGTCAGTGTCTTTAACCAGGTCTGGGCTACTTTTTTATTTTGAGTGAGTTCTTCATGATCCAGCTTATAAAGAACATACCGAGCCTCCACATCAGTATGCGATAGTTTGTCGACACCATAATCATTTTTAAGCATGTCACGCATCACATAGTCCATTTTTTGCTGTTCTCGCTGCCGCTTCTGAAACATTTGATGAGTTTCTTTCAGGTTTTGATAGTCAGCTTGGATGTCAGCTAATTGCGCGTTGACTTGGCCTAACGTTTGCTTGAGTTCTCGTGTCTCATGCTGGCTTTGCAAGGTGGCTTTCTTCATCGTGGCTAACACACTTTTAAAGCGATCTAAGTCATCTGGTTTAAGCACCGTCTTACCAAAGAGGTTTTTAGATAAGTCTTGTTTAAAGGCATCAATTTGTTTTTCGGCTAAGTCCAATTCCGTTAAGGCTTGATCCGTGATTTTAAGTACGGCCTGTTTCGCACGAATATTGTCTTCAATATCGGCTAGTTCAGTTTTTAAAGCGTTAAACTGATCGTTGTATTTTTTGATTTCAGCGACATTCTCAAACGGTAAGGTTTTGTTATTTAAAATCCCTTGTTCATAAAAGGGCAGCACTTTTTTTAAATGCTCATCTAAATCCTCATGAAAGCTTTGCAAATCATGGCGCGTGAGGACTTCTTTAGCGGATACTTTATCACGTGCTTTTTTATTATCAAAAACCACTGGGACAAAGGCATAGTGCAAGTGAGGGGTTGTCTCGTCATAATGTACGACAGCGGCCACGGCATTTTCTTGACCATAACGGTCATTCAGAAAATTAGTGGTTGCTTCAAAAAAGGCGCTCTGTTGCTCGTAGGACGCTTCTGTAAGTTCTTCAGGTAAAGTGACAATCCAAGTCGCTAACGCCTTCACATCGTCTCTTTTCATGCAATAAACGTCATTTAAACGCGCATTGAAGCGTGACAGCATATCAGAACCATCCGCCATCAGATCTTGATTTAGATAGGTTTTCGACACATCAATTTCTTTGTTAGTGTGATGGTCGGTTTTACGTTCAAAGTGAACCGCTAAACCTGGGACTGCGCCACGCGTATTTTTCTTTAAATGCGCCATCAAAAATGCCTCCTCAAAAAGGGTTTTCCAAGACCAGTATAACACCGTTAAAAATCTGGTATAGCCTGTTATACCAAAATAATATTTTGGACAGGCTCTGCGAGGCGCGTCATCGCCAAGCGATGACCGTAGCGTTTCCCCTTCTTACTGGGGAAACTGCTATTTTACAGCGCCACTTATCCGGCTTGTAAAACCTCTGGCGGGTCACGCCGTGACGGGGCAATTTATCATTGCAGGATCACTTTCAGTGAGAGCATGTCATGCAGAACGCTACCCGCGTGGGGCAAGCTGGTGTCAGCTTAACCCCATAAAAAAATAAGTTGAGATAGTATCTGTATCTCAACTTATTTTGAATGCTAATATAATTTCTCATCGTATTAAGTTATGACCAATATTTCCTGTAAGCAAACTACACGCGTTTTTTTGGTAACAATTTTAATAAATCTACACTGGTATGGATTGCTCAGAAGTCAATAAATTGGACTATTTTTATTTGCCACTTATTATTTTGATAAGTCTAACTATTGCTTTTGGCATCAAAAGTGTCTTAGCGATATTGGTACTAATTATTCTGTCACTTACATTAGCATTATTTATTGCAAAATAAAAAGCAAAGCTTTTATAAAAAAAGTCTTTACCTTTTATTTTTCCCAAGTCATACGATACTCTTTTGAATCAGTCTCAGTATCCATACCTACACTGTCTATGATAAAATCTTTATTCTCATAAAAATTAACGGCATTAATATTATCTACATAGACTGAAAGTGTTAATTTGTCGTTTATTTGTTTTAGGTAATTAATTAATCGGCTACCAACACCTTGCTTTCTGTAGTTCATGTCAACAAATAATCCAGCTATGTAACCATCTAATTCGCCTAAAAAACCGATAATTATTTCATTATTCCTATACACAAAAATATTTGCTTCAGGCAACATTTTTTTAATGTTCACAAATTGATTTTTCCAATACTGAGCGGGAATAAATGAATGTGCTTGTAAATTGCCATTCAACCAAATCTGTGCCAATTGTTCTAAATCCCTGTCTGAAAAACTGTTTAATTTTGTAATCATTGTAGCCCCCTTTTTCCTAAAACAAGTTTAATAAGAAATAGGAGAGGATTCAATTATCTAAAACTAGGAAATGATATTAATTAATCATATTCTTTTCCATTTATTGTTTCACATATTGTTTCTACACTTATTAGTTCCATTATTTCCACTCCTTATAATTTAAAAATATTCTAATTCTAACAATCGTTTATTTAAGTTACCTAGCGTTCCATATTTTCGTATTAACACTTTAGTTTCTTGTTCATTTTGAGCTTTACTTATCACTCTATTCTCGCTTTCTGCATTATCTAATTGTTGCTTTAAAAACTTTTTATTCATTTTTCTGTCCTTTCTTTTAAACACATTTTTTTTAGGTGTTGAGTGAGTGAAGCTGGATTGATGATTATTTTTAAGTTATTAAATTATGTACATAGATCACCCCCTTTTTTTATTTTGATAGTTCATTTTTTCCAGTGCGTTTTCGGTCGTTTGCTGTGATGAAAACAGATAAAAAACATAAAAAAAATACAAGGGCGAACTTGTGAGTTTATATACCCTTTTATTTTTGACTGTTTTTGATATGGTAAGTGACAGTAAACAGACGTATTACGCAGTGTAAAATGAGCTTTCTAAAAAAGGTAGTATGATACATAATTTAATTGTTTAACTTCAAAATAATCAGAAAAAAAGGACAAGATATTATCTTGTCCTTTGATTTTAATTGCCTTTAATAACGCTTCTAAGGCATTTTTAACATTTTACTAGTCTTTGTACTTTGTTGCTTTTAAAGTTTCTCTATGGCTCTTATATGAGCTAATTTAGCCATTTTAACTTAATGATTGCAAGTATTCGCTGTACCACACTTCAAAAGTATTTCTCATTGCGCCAAAAATGTAATTTTCAGGATTAACTTTTTGTTTTT
>NZ_JBXAYF010000010.1:0-19898 GCF_056782175.1 Dellaglioa sp. CoH-56-MRSF-10 | reverse complement strand
GAGTAGCGAAGAGGCTAAACGCGGCGGACTGTAAATCCGCTCCTTCGGGTTCGGTGGTTCGAATCCACTCTCTTCCATTTTTTATAGGGGTATAGTTTAAAGGTAGAACTACGGTCTCCAAAACCGTCAGTGTGGGTTCAATTCCTACTACCCCTGCCATTTTTTGTTTTGGCGATATTGGCGAAGTGGTTAACGCACCGGATTGTGGCTCCGGCACGCGTGGGTTCGATTCCCACATGTCGCCTTTTATAAGGTTATATCAAGTAATAATTAATATGGCGGTATAGCCAAGTGGTAAGGCAGAGGTCTGCAAAACCTTCATCACCGGTTCAAATCCGGTTACCGCCTTACACGAGTTATGCCGGTGTGGCGGAATTGGCAGACGCGCTGGACTCAAAATCCAGTTCCAGCAATGGAGTATCGGTTCGACCCCGATCACCGGTATTATTAAGTATTATAGAGAGTATTAGAAAACATGAAAGCCCATTGATTGGGCTTTTTTTGTACGCTAAATTATGAAGAATAATACGAAATTATAGAAAGTTGAGCTTTTGTTGAACTTTTTTGGCTCTTCGTCAACTGTTGTTGGTGGATAATAGTATGAAAATTCTAATCACTTAATAATTAGAGTTTTTTTGGTATAAATTTTTAAGTGTATAAAATATTCTGGTATTGAAATCATATAATAATTTTTTAACTGATATATATACGTCTAACTTTTTAATTACATTTCAAACATCTTGATAGTAAATCATAGTGTACAACAATATATAGATAGTATATATTGTTGTACACTATATATTGTTGTTTTTAAGAGGATAATCAAGTAACATATATTTATTGCTGTAAGAAAAGGAAGGTCACTTATGAAAAAAGTAGAGGTAAAGTTAGATATGCAAGTGCCTGACATATTTGAAAAGCGTGATGGTCGAAAAGTTGATTTTGCATTACGTAAAGTTTTAAGTAGTACTTTGCGTCGATTAAATAGTAAAAAAAATCAAGAAAGCTATCAGGAATTACTATTACATAAATTAAGTAATTATCAAAAAATTAATGCCCAAACGATGTATGGCTTAGTTATAGCTACATATCGTGAATTAGGCTACCGTGATGCATTGGATAGCTTTCAGGAATATAGAATAAATGATGAAAAATTGTGGAAAGAGCAAACTGATCCAGCTGGTCGTTTGGATAAATTATTAAATAAAGATGATACAATTGTTCATGAAAATGCTAATAAGGATAGCAATGTATTCAATACACAACGTGATTTGACGGCTGGGACAGTGGGTAAAACTTTGGGATTAAAATTAATGCCTGAATCACTAGCTAAAGCACATTTACGTGGTTCAATTCATTATCATGATTTAGATTACACACCCTGGAGTCCTATGACTAACTGCTGTCTGATTGATTTTAAAGAGATGTTAACAAATGGATTTAAAATAGGAAATGCTGAAGTTGAAAGTCCTCATTCAATTCAGACCGCAACTGCGCAAATGGCACAAATTATTGCTAATGTAGCCTCAAGTCAGTATGGTGGTTGTTCTGCAGATAGGGTGGATGAGTTACTAGCGCCATTTGCTGAATTAAATTATAAGAAGCATTTAATAGATGCAAAAGTATGGATTGGGAATCCAATAAAACAGATAGAATTTGCTAAACTTAAAACAAGCAAAGATATTTATGATGCCATGCAAGGATTAGAGTATGAAATCAATACTTTATTCTCTTCGCAAGGACAGACGCCGTTTACTACGTTAGGTTTTGGGTTGGGTGAAAGTTGGATTGAACGAGAAATTCAAATCTCAATTTTAAAAATTAGAATAAAAGGATTAGGTCGTGAGCATCGTACGGCAATATTTCCTAAATTAGTATTTACAATAAAAAAGGATTTAAACTTTAAACATGGGGACCCTAACTACGATATTAAGGCCTTAGCTGTTGATTGTGCTACGAAGAGAATGTACCCTGACATATTAATGTATGACAAGATAAAAGAGCTTACGGGCAGTTTCAAGGTACCTATGGGCTGTCGTAGCTTTCTGCAAGGATGGAAAGATAAAAATGGTAATGAAGTCAATTCTGGGCGTATGAATTTAGGCGTTGTTACAGTTAATTTACCACGAATTGCTTTGGAATCCGAAGGTAATATTGATTTATTTTGGGATATCTTTAAAGAGAGGATGCAGGTTTGTAAAGAGGCATTAGTCTTTAAAGTTAACCGTGTCAAGGAAGCTATCCCAGAGAATGCACCCATTCTATATCAACATGGTGCTTTTGGCGAAAGGTTAAAAGCAGACGGAGATGTTGATGATTTATTCAAGAATCGTCGCGCTACGGTCTCATTAGGTTATATTGGACTATATGAAGTTGGAACTGTTTTTTTTGGACCTAATTGGGAAAAAAATGAAAAGGCGCATAATTTTACGATTGACATCGTTAAACGCCTCAAGGAGTATTGTACAGATTGGTCAGATGAATACGATTATCATTTTAGTGTTTATTCAACTCCTAGTGAATCCTTAACAGATCGTTTCTGTGTATTAGACACTGAAAAATTTGGTGAAATTAAAGATGTTACAGAAAAGGAATATTATACAAATAGTTTTCATTATGACGTTAGGAAAAATCCAACTCCGTTTGAAAAATTGTCGTTTGAAATGGAATATCCTAAATATGCATCAGGTGGATTTATTCATTACTGTGAATACCCAAATTTACGTCAAAATCCTAAGGCTTTAGAAGCAGTCTGGGATTGGGCTTATGATAAAATCGGCTATTTAGGAACTAATACCCCTATTGATCATTGTTATAAATGTGGTTTTGATGGTGAATTTAACCCAACTGAACGAGGATTTGAATGCCCTAAATGTCAAAATCATGATCCAAAAACATGTGATGTTGTTAAAAGGACATGTGGATACTTAGGTAATCCACAGCAACGTCCGATGGTTCATGGACGTCATAAAGAAATTGCTTCTCGTGTTAAAAATATGACTTTAGGAATGGTTGATGATGGAACGACAAAAGAGAGTTAAAGCACCACGAAATCCGAAACCTAAAGAATGGATTGCCAGTGAGTTAAGCCAACAGTATATTGCATCTTATAAACCATTTAATTTTGTTGATGGTGAAGGGGTTCGTTGTAGTTTATACGTTAGTGGCTGTTTATTTGCTTGTCCGGGTTGTTATAATAAGGCAGCGCAAAATTTTAGATATGGGACACCATATACAAAAGAGCTTGAAGATCAAATAATAACTGATTTAAGCGAAGACTATTGCCAAGGATTAACTTTATTAGGCGGAGAGCCTTTTGTTAACACGCAGGTTTGTTTAAGCTTAGTGAATCGTATTCATGATACTTATGGATGGACGAAAGATATCTGGTCTTGGACTGGTTATACATGGGATGAATTAATGCTTGAATCTGATGATAAACTTGAATTACTTTCAAAGATTGATATTTTAGTCGACGGTCGATTCGAATTACCAAAAAAAGATTTAACTTTGCAATTTAGAGGTAGCTCAAATCAAAGAATTATTGATGTTCAAAAATCATTAATTGCGGGTGAAGTTATTCTCTGGGATAAATTGTTAAGATAAAAAACTTGTCACAATACCTTGTATGTAAGGTGTTGTGACAAGTTTTTTTAATAATCATTTGGATTCGCGATAAGTGGTGAATAGTCATTCATATCAGAATCTCTATAGTCCCACCATTCTTCAGAATATCCGATAAAACCAGCAGTTATCATAGCGTTATTTAGTATATCGTAATTTATTTGTTGTTGAGGTGTTCGTTTATAATTTCTTCCAGCTCGTTCTGAAAAGTCGTCAAATTCACTTTGCATGTTAAGCTCGTGGCCATCCATATCACAGATAGTTAAATCAAATGTCACGCCTTTTTGATGACTGAAATTAGGATTTGGCTTCGCTACAAAATTAGGATCGGGATAAACGTCAAATAATTTTTTTTGAGCAGAGACTGGTCTGTAGGCGTCCCAAATTTTTAAACGATAGCCTTGAGTTTTGAGTAATTGACTTGCGATACCAAGTTTCTTAGCTGTTCCTGTTCTAGCGATTGCTGTAGAAAAGTCATAAATAATTTGGTTAGTAAAGTTGTCTTTTGTAGCATAGCGTAAATCTACAATAATATTAGGATCAATATCTTTAATATTTGTAAAACCGAGTTCAATTTCTGATAACATGATAGACCCTCCTAGCGAAGAATTTCGCCCATTTCATCATTATAATAAGAAAGTTTAGGAAATATAATTTTAACTGTAGTACCTTCATTTTTTGGAGATTCAATTTCTAATTGGTGACCTAATTTTTGACTTAGTTGATTTGCTAAATAAAGGCCTAATCCGGTTGCATTTTGGTTGAATTGACGCCCGTTATTCCCGGTAAATCCTTTGTCAAAAACGCGAGCTAAATCTGCGTTCGGGATACCAATGCCATTATCTTTAATGGCTAATATCGTTTCTTTTTCAGTATCTTTAAGAGAAATAACGATTTCACCATTATTTGGTGTGTATTTTAATGAATTGGTAATCACTTGATTTAAGATAAAACGTAGCCATTTTGAATCAGTTAGAACGGAAATATCTGTACTGTTAAAAACGAAACGAATATGTTTTGAAAAAAATAAGTTCATATTATCCCGAATGACAAGATTAACTACTTTTTTTAGTGAATCATCTTGAATTAAATAATCATTTGAAAAGCTATCTAAACGAGAATAATAAATCACTTGTTCAACAAAATTTTCAATGTTTTTTAATTCAATTTCAGTTTGCATGACTTGTTTTTCAGATAGCTTGCCATCAGATGTTTCAATTAGTAACTGAATAGCAGCTAAGGGAACTTTAATATCATGAATCCAAGCATTTAAAAAATCCTCTTGTTCTTGTTGTTTAGACAAGATATTATTTATTTGTATTTGATGATTGTTTAATAGGGCATTAACATAACCCTGATATAAACGTTGTTCATTGGAATGTGCACCATTAATAGGAATCAATAAATCTGCTGTTGCTGGATCAATTGGTAATTTAAATTTTTGGTACCATTGATGATTAATCCAGTAACGTGTTACAACAAAAATACTTGATATAATAACTACCAGAATATCTATATATAATAATGTAGATAAAACAATGTTATGGAATGGATCAAACCACAATACAAGATTAATTAAGAGAATAACTAGAAGGAAAAAGATGATTGTTGTAATTCTATCTGAAATGTACTTAAAAAATGTCATTAGTGTCTCCTAAGGGATAAGATAACCTTGTCCTACCTTTGTCTCGATAAAATTGGGTAATCCAGCTTGTGCTATTTTTTTACGAACGCGATTAATATTAACGGTTAACGTATTGTCATCAACAAAATGTTCGTCTTCCCAGAGTTCTCGAAGTAATTTTTCACGGCTAACAATTTTCCCTGTCTGACGCATTAAATATTGCAGTAACTGGTACTCATTTTTTGATAAATCAATAATTTTATCGTTAAATTTTGCAGTTCCATTTTGTAAATTCAAAAAAAGGCCATTATGCTCGAGTGTTTCTGGTCCCATTTCTGCGTAATTGTAAGTGCGTCGTAATAATGCAGAAATTTTTGCAACTAAAACTTCCATTGAGTAAGGTTTATTTACGAAGTCATCGCCACCCATATTCATTGCCATAACCATATCCATATTGGTATTTCGGCTTGAGATAAATATAATTGGTACATTTGATATTTCACGGATTTTTTTACACCAGTAAAAGCCATCAAAATCGGGTAAATTAATGTCTAATAAAACTAAATGTGGTTTTTTTTCAATGAATTCAAGATCAATTTCACTAAAATTATTAATTAAAATAGGGTTGAATCGCCATTTTGCTAGACTATCTGCAGTAATGTTGGCAATTGTTTTATCATCTTCAACAATCATTATACTAAACATATTATCACCTCTTTAAAGTAAGAACTATTTACCCTACAATACCGGTTTTTAGCATTAAATTCAAATAGATAAAAAGCGTAAATAAATATTGGCGTAATTATCCTATATATAGGATAATACTTGGTAATAGGAGAAATGAAATTATGACATTTATTGAAGTAGATCACGTTAAAAAAATTTATGGAATGAAGTTTAATAGATCGACTGCAATTGATAATATTTCGTTTGTAATTGATTCAGGAGAATTTGTTGGTATTATGGGACCATCTGGTGCAGGAAAAACGACGTTATTAAATATGATGTCGACTATTGATAAGCCAACTTTTGGACATGTTAGAATAGATAACCAGGATATAACACAATATAATGAAAAAAAATTGTCTGAGTTTAGAAGACAACAGTTAGGGTTTATTTTTCAAGATTTTAATTTACTTAATTCGTTGACTATCAAGGAAAATATAATTTTGCCCTTAGCATTGGATAAAGTAAATGTAGAAATAATTGAGGCAAAACTTGCTAATATTGCTAATATTTTAAATTTAAATAATATTTTAAAACATTTTCCAAATGAAATTTCAATTGGTCAACAGCAGAGGGTTGCAGTTGCACGAGCTATTATAACGGCACCCAAAATGTTATTCGCAGATGAACCGACAGGAAGTCTAGATTCAAAAGCAGCTACGGAACTATTGAAGTATTTAACAGACGTGAATGAAAAGCAAAAGATGACGCTCATGATGGTAACTCATGATGCATTTACAGCTAGTTATTGTAAAAGAATTATTTTTATTAAAGATGGGAATATCTTTGCCGAAATTAGGCGAGATGGCTCTAGAAAAGAATTTTTCCAAAAAATAATTGATATGCAAGCAGCTATTGGTGGGGGAAAGCAATGAAACCACTAGTGAATATTGTTTTTAAAAGTATTTGGCGCAGTTTATGGGATTATTTAATTTACATTATTGCTAGTGCGATAGCAGTTACAGTTTATTTTTCATTTTTGTCAATGTCAATTAACAAAGAGTTAACACAAAATGCGCGCGTAGAGTTACCAATTTCTGTTACTTTACGTATTAGTAGTTTTTTAATTTTGATTTTTATTGCTTGTTTCATGATGTACACTAATCTTTTTGTGGCGAAACGGCGAGAAAAAGAAATTGCTGTTTACCATCTTCTTGGAGTGAAAAAAAAAGAAATTGCGACAATGCTATTTATTGAAAATTTAATTCTAGGTAATATAGCATTACTGATTGGTTTAGTGGTTGGTGCGATCTTTTCTAAATTATTTGCTATGATTTTGTTGAGGGCTATGTTTATTGTGGCAGATACCAATATTATTATATCTTGGCATAGTTTAATTAGTACAATAGTTATCTTTAACGTTATCTTTTTAATGATGTCAACTGTTAATGCAAGTGTTATTTATCGTAAACAATTAGTTTCATTGTTTAAAAATAGTGATAATGCCAGTGTCGAAAAATTTGGACCATTTAAACGATTTATGGCTATCATTAGTATCTTTTTTATTATTGTACCTTTATTTATGGCAGTAAATTTTGAAAATTTGGGACCTATTTTTAATGTTTGGTTACGTAAAAATGATTATTTTTTAGCAGTATTGATTATTGCAATTATGATTATCTTAGGGACTCTTTTGATTTTTAATTATTTGGTGCCGATAATGATAAGTATGATACAAAAATGGCGACATTTTATGTATCGGGGTGGTAGGCTACTTGCTTTTTCTAATTTAAAAGTCAGTTTAAGACAAAATAAGGTCATCTTAAGTTTAATGACTTTATTAATAATGTTCTCTTTATCTGTATTTATTGGAGTGGCTACGTTGTATTCATATTCCCAAAAAACAATTGATCAAGTGGCACCAGCTCATTTTATTACGGACGATTATCATTTAAAAACTGTAAAAAAAGTATTAAAACAAAACAATTTAATAGTGAAACAGCAAGTAAGTGGACATCTTAAAATTGTACCGATGAAAACAAGTGTTCAATTAAAAGCAAATAATCAAAGTGAAGCTAAAATTGTGCCAATTACAATAATGTCAGAAACAGATTATAATCATGCGCGTAAAATTCAAGATGATTTAGAACCGATTAAGATTAAATCGAATGAGACAGTTATGATTTTACACAAGTTAGCAAGATATCAAATTAATGATGATAACCAGCTCATTCAATTTAAGCAAAAATCAATGAACAAATTAAAGATAAAAACATACTTAAGTACGTTTCCGTATGGTGAAATACATTACATTCAAAATTTGTTAATTGTTAAAGATAGTGTCTACAAACGTGTTGATAGCAACACAAAATATGGACTTACAGCTATTAATATTAAAAATTATCAGGAATTTGCACAATCTAAAAATGATTTCGGACATAAATTAGATAATCAATCTAAAGAACAGACCTATTTGCAGCAGACAGGGACAACATTATCGAATGTCCGTTATAAATTTTCTAATCAAATTAAGTCAAACTACCATTATCGAAATTTGGGTGTGAGAAATCAAGTTGAAAAAAATGTTAACGAATTAGATGGGTTTTATATTTATATAGCATGTTTTATTAGTATTATTTTAGTATTAGCAACTTGTAGTATTTTAATGTTACAACAAATGATAGATCTTAGACAAAATCAAAAAACTTATTCACTAATGCAAAGTCTAGGTGTGACCAAAAAAGAGATTAAGCGAATTATTTATCAGCAAACAGCCAGTTTATTTTTAATTCCGGTTATTTTAGGATCGATAGAAGCAATATTTACTTTTAATATTTATGTCGCATTATTTGATCAACCTAACCTAAATGTTCTCATTTTCTTCTGGGGGACCTTCTATGTGATGTATTTAGGCTTATTTTTAATTACCGTGAGAGTGTTGAATCGGATAATAAATAACAGAGTTTAAGAACGGTTAAATGATTAATAGCCTAAAAGTTAGAAAACTTTTTAGGCTATTTTTTGGTTGGAAATTAAACATTTTTGGGGAATAACTATTGTAAAAAAATAGCTAATTAATGACTTGTTTGAGTCATTAATTAGCTATTAATATCGTTTGTGGAATACGGATTGTTTTTAACTAATTGGATTAATCTTTTATATTAATTAATTCATTAACAGAATACACTGCGTCTATGGGAGTAATTTGAAACTCACTTTCATAGTACTTTAACTGTTTATAATTTGACGTTTTACGCCAATTAATAAAATCAGATTGTTGCTTCCAAATTGTTAAAAAAACATAATTATAACCTTTAGATAAAGACTGTAATGTGTAAAAAGAAATGATACCAGTTGGTTTTGTTTGTTCATTAATAAAAGTTTGTACTTGAGCTAAGTAAACTTTACTTTCTTCATCGCTCAAAGTAATATATTTAAAATGATAAAAACCTTGCCATGAATCCATTCCTACATGATATCGAACACGGAAGTCTAATCCAGAGTAGAAAATAGAATTATCATCTGATGTGTCTAATAAGTAAGAATTATTGTACTTATTAATTGGATTAAGTAGAATAAATGATCGGGATGGATTATTTCGAATTATAGACTTTAAAAAATATTCAGCGCCTAATGCTGTGTTTATATGATTTAACAAAGATACATCTCCCATTTACTTTAATTCATTATTAAGTATAGCCCAAAAAAAGGTATAATAGAGTCAAAAGTAACAGGAAGGACAATTAAAAATGAAGTTGACAATTTTAGGATTCTATGGGGGTTATCCTGCCCATACAGTTGGAACTAGTTCATATTTAATTCAGAGTAATGGTTTTAATTTATTGTTGGACTGTGGAAGTGGAGCAATGCTTAGTCTAGAACCTAAACTAGATTCCTTGAAGTTAGATGCAGTTGTTTTATCACATTATCATCAGGATCATATCGCAGATGTCGGCGTTTTACAGTATAGCTGGCAGATTAACGGTGAACAAGTGAAGCAACCACTTCCTATTTATGGGCCATCTATTGATCAAGAAGCATTAGCAAAATTAACTTGGGCAAATGCGACAATTGGAATAGGATATAAGAATAAAGAAGTTATAGACATTGGGCCTTTTACTTTTGAATTTTTAGAAACAATTCACCCAGTGCCTACATATGCTATGAGAATAACGGAACGGGCAACTGGGAAGGTCTTTGTTTTTACAGCTGATACGGCGTATGACGAAAAATTAAATGAAATTAGTCAAAATGCAGATATATTAATGACCGATACAAACTTTTTTGATGATAAAATTGGCAAAAAATGGCATATGACATCTACCGAGTCTGGAAAGTTTGCTCGTTTAAATAATGCTAAAAGATTAATTTTAACGCATTTACCAGCAAATGGTTCCCACGAATTATTAAAAGAACAAGCTGAATTATCAGCTGGCAATAATATCGATATAATACTCGCAAAAAAATATTTAGAACTAATTTTGTAATCGGATACATATTGTTAAATTTTTTTAACAATATGTATCTTTTTTTTGAAAAATAAAATAATGATAAGATTGTTGCAAATAAACGATTAAGTGCGTGTTACGTACTTTTAGTAAGTATATATCGAGTGTAAAGTATATTAAATAATTGAGATAGCAAATTATTTTTCATTCAATAAATAATAATAACTATAAAATATATGTAATATCATACTCGAAATATAAAAAACAATATCAAAAATGATGTCATTTAATCATTTAATAATGAACACAAATGAATTAAATGTATTATTAGTAAAAATATTAATTAGTAAATTTTTTTAATAAAATGGTAGTAATTTGTTTGATAATAAGTTACAATTGTTTTATAGGAATTGATAAATTTTTTATTAAAAGGAGAGAGCGCATATGGTAACTTTATATACTTCACCAAGTTGTACATCTTGTCGAAAAGCACGTGCATGGCTTAAGGAAAATAATATTCCATTCCAAGAACGTAATATTTTTTCTGAGCCTCTCAACATTGATGAAATTAAAACAATTTTGCAAATGACTGAAAATGGAACAGAAGAAGTTATTTCTAAACGCTCAAAAGTTTATCAGGAACTAGATATGGACTTAGACGATTTACCACTTCAAGAATTATTCTCATTAATTCAAGATAATCCTGGTTTATTACGTCGTCCTATTATTCTAGATGAAAAACGATTACAGGTTGGATATAACGAAGACGAAATTCGTCGCTTCTTACCAAGGGATGTACGTGCTTTAGAATTACAAAAGGCACAATTACTTGCTGGATTTTAATTAATTTAAAATTAAATAATATTGAAACATTAGTTTTTAATAAGGTAACATGGTAAAATTCAGGAAGACGCATTCCTGAATTTTTTTTATTTAGTTTAAACTACTTTACAAATAGTAAATTTTAGATAGAATTAAGGTCAAGTTATCAGAAAGATGGGTGATTAGTAATGAAAATGGAAAAAATAAATGAAAATACAATTCGTGTTTTAGTTGAAGATGAAGATTTATCTAAAAGAGGTATTACTGTTTTAGATTTATTAGGTAATAGAACTCAAATTGAAGATTTCTTTTATAGTATTTTACGCGAAGTAGACACGGAACATGAATTTGAAAATAATGAAGCAGTTACCTTCCAGGTATTACCTAATCGAGATGGCTTGGAGTTATTTATCAGTCGTGGAAAGCCAGACGAGACGCAAAATCCGAAAGAAATAAACATTTCTGATTTATCTGAGAATGATGATCTAGGAAGCTTTATAAAAGATAGATTAGCTGAGCTTGAAGACAGTGACAATGACTCACAAGATACTGTTGGATCGGGTTATAAAAAATCTGCTCAAACAAGAATGTTTGAATTTGGGGACTTCGAAGATTTTATTCAATTAGCTAAAATTTTTAGACCAACAAATACACAAAGCAATTTATTTAAAGTCCAAAATAAATATTTTTTAGAACTAATTTTTGATAAAGATAATACAACAAAAGAAACAATCGAAAATGATATAGCTGTCGCATTAGAGTATGCACAGGTTGTCTCATCGACAGGACCATTTATGGAAGAACGTGGTAAAAAGATTATGTCATCTGACGCACTCTCTGAGGCAAGAAGATACTTTAAATAAACAAACTAATCGAAAAAGGTTAGTTTGTTTTTTTGCGTATTTAAATTGTAACAAGGGGTAATTTGAATGATATTTGCAAAACAAGAACACGTAGATGAGTTGGTATGCGCAATAAATTTTAAGCAAAACAATAAATATTTTTGTCCTGGTTGCGGAGAGCGTGTTGTCTTTAAAGAAGGCCCGCAAAAACAAGCTCATTTTGCTCATTTTAAAAAGTCATGTCATTTTTTTTCAGAAGGTGAAACGAAAATACATGTCACAGGGAAAAATTTAATTAAAATGTGGGCAGAAAAAAGACATAAAAGAGCAGATATTGAGCAATATTTGCCTAAACTAAAGCAACGACCGGATGTTTTAATAAATTTAAAAAATAGCCAGTTAGTCGTAGAGTACCAATGCAGTCCGTTGACGCTAAAAGATTTTAACAAAAGGACTGACGGTTATAAACAAAATGGGTATCGTATTTTTTGGATTCTAGGGATGAAACATCGTTTAAATAAAAAATTAACACAACAACAAGCAATGTTTATAAATTTCCATAAAAATATTGGTTATTTCTTAGTATTTATCGATACTGAGCGACAGTGTTTAATTTTAAATTATGAATTATGGTTTGAAAATTTATATGGTATTCGTTACTGCACAAAAGTATTTAATGATGTAACAGACTTAATGGTATTTATCAAAAATAATTGTAGGAATAAAACTTTGAATTTGTCACCAGCAGACTTGTTCCGTCAATTGACTAAGTTAGAGAAAAATTGTTATTATTTGAATCATTATTTAAAGCAACAGATTGATTTTTGCTACATGCAGCGATATTATTTTATGGGATTTCCGATATATTGCTTGAGTCAGACGCGTCTTCCGCCAATCTATCGACATGATGACTTTTTTTGGAGAATTCGAGTTATTTTAGATTTGCAAAAATATACCACTGATGTTATTTCGAAAAAAGAGCTTGAGTTATTATTTAACCTGCAACAAAAAATCACAAAAACTCTTTTTGAAATGCCACTTGTTGGTCATCTAGCAATTAAACAAGTTAATAATGCATATATTAAGGGTTTAATTAAAAATCATATTTTAATACCAATTAAAGAATCCGAAAATTATCGAATTGACAATCAGATTGTATGGTCCAGTGATATATCGCTAAAAATGGAAAATTTACAGTTGAGGCATACATTTATTTCAAATTTTGATTAAAAATATGTTATCTTATAGGAGTAAATAAACGATATTCGGAGGCTTTTTATGACAGTAGCTAAGCAATTACCAAAGCGTGAAGAGGTACCAGAAAATTTAACGTGGGATGTAGAAAAAATATATGGTTCAGATTCATTATTTGAAGAGGATTACAAAAAAATTGAAGAATCTGTAGTAACTATCGCTAACTTTAAAGGTACATTGAGTCAAGATAGTACAACAATGTTACGTGGATTAGAAGCTATTTTGGCGCTTGAACGGATGCTCGAAAAAGTATACGTGTATGCGAATTTAAAAAATGATCAAGATACAGAAAATTCAACATATCAAGCTTTAAATTCAAGGGCTGGCGCCTTGGCAGCTAAGGTATCGGCTGCTATTTCTTGGTTTGAACCTGAAATTATTGCGATACCAGAGGATACTTTAAAGCAATTTATGTCTGATAATCCTGATTTAAAAGGCTATCGTCATTTTTTTGATAGTTTATTATTGGAGAAGGATCATGTCCTTTCGCATGCTGAAGAAACGCTCTTAGCTGGAGCAGGGGATATATTTAGCGCCTCTTCTAAAACGTTTGAAATACTGAACAATGCTGATTTGAAATTTCCAGTTGTTCAAGACGAACAAGGTAATGATGTTCAATTATCACAAGGTATTTATGGGGTCCTTCTAGAATCAACTTCTAGAAGTGTTAGAGAACAGGCCTTTAAAAAATTATATGAAGTCTATGGTCAATTTCAAAACACACTAGCTTCAACACTTTCAAGCCATGTTAAAGTTCATAACTATAGTGCACAAGTTCGACATTATAAAAGTGCCAGAGATGCGTCATTATCAAATAATCAGATACCTGAAGTTGTCTACAATACACTAATTGAGCAGGTTAATAAGAATTTACCGTTGTTACACCGTTATGTTGCATTACGTAAGAAAATTTTAAAAGTTGAAAAATTACATTCATACGATTTATATACACCAATAACAGGCGAACCCGCACTAAGTTACACGTATGATGAAGCGAAAAGTGAGGCATTAAAAGCCTTAGATAAAATGGGACCTGATTATCTAAGTCATGTTCAAGAGGCATTTGATAACCGTTGGATTGATGTTGTTGAAAATCAAGGTAAAAGAAGTGGTGCCTATTCATCAGGTATGTATGATACAGCACCATATATGTTATTAAACTGGCAAAATAATGTAAATAATCTTTATACATTGGTACATGAAATGGGACATAGTATTCATAGTTACTATACGCATCATAATCAGCCTTATTTGTATGGTGATTATCCAATTTTTTTAGCAGAAATTGCGTCAACAACTAATGAAAATACGTTAACACATTATTTATTAAAGACTCAAACAGATCCTAAGGTTAGGGCATTTTTACTTAATTATTATTTAGACGGGTTTAAAGGAACTATCTTCCGTCAAACACAATTTGCAGAATTTGAACATTGGATTCATGAGGAAGACGCGGTTGGAAACCCACTAACGGCTGATAAACTGTCTAAATACTATGCTGATTTAAATCAAAAATATTATGGAGAGAGTTTAGAACGTGATCCAGAAATTGCAATGGAATGGTCAAGAATTCCGCATTTTTATTATAATTATTATGTCTATCAATATGCAACAGGGTTTGCTGCTGCAACCACTTTATCTGAGGGAATCACTAGTGGAAAACCTGATGCATTAGAAAACTATTTGAATTATTTGAAAGCTGGGAGTTCAGATTTTCCAGTTGATGTCATGAAAAAAGCAGGTGTAGATATGACTAAGTCAGCATATCTAGTTAACGCATTTGCTGTATTTGAAGCAAGATTGAATGAATTAGAGGCATTATTACCTCAAATCTTAGAGAAATAAAAAATACGTAACTTAGTTAAAAAACTAAGCTACGTATTTTTATTTTATAAAACGTATAGTTGGTTTTGAGGGTTAATTGCTTGATGTAAGTCATTTTGAATATTAAAATCACCAGCACAAACTTTCGAAATATCTACTAAATCAGCATCTGGGAAGGATACACCACAGTCTAGACCATCAATATTATTAATGACGATTGTGGGATGCATTGTAACGTTCATATCATTGGCAATTTTTTGATCATTTTTAAATGATTTTTTTGCTAACACTGAATGTCTATCTTCATTAAACATTTCCCAGTTTAAGTTAACTTCTTTAGCAACTCGTTGAATGAGCTCTTCTGAGTAACAAGTGCTATCTTGAACTAAAGCCGCTTGAATTGCCATTAAGAAATCACGTCCACGTTTTTTTCCTTGAAAAAGAGCTGCTTTATAATCTAAAGCGGCTTGGTAAATTGACCCAGATAACACATTTCGAAGCGCTAAGTTACGTGTATCAAGATTTTTTTCAATCATGACATTGTGCACTGTTTGGATGTTTAACATGGGTACAAATTGGAATGAGATTTTTTGGGGAGATAGACGAATAAAGTCTAAAACCTTTTGTTCAGATTTGAAGCATTTTGTACCTAATGGGTTGACAAATAAATAAATTTCTAGCAAGAGTACTCCTCCAATTATAGTGATTAGATTTAAAATCGTGTGGGGTTTGATTTCATTTCTGTTTTAATAACTATTACCACTTTACCAAATTTTTTTTTTTTTTCAATTATTAACACTTAATTAATAACAGATATTATTAAAATTACTTGTTTTTTGAAAGATTTGGTAACATTGTGAGGTTAATTCGGAACTGAATCACTAATTTATGCTAAAATGAGATGAGTAAATTGAATAATAGAATAGAGTGATAAAATGGTAGAAGATTGGAAATATTTCTTTAGACCCTATGAACAGGCCGTTTCAGAAATGAAAATAAAAATGCGTGGTTTAAGAAAACAGTTCACGGGTATTGGTCAACATTCGCCAATTGAATTTGTGACAAGTCGGGTTAAATCAGTTGATAGTATTTTAGAGAAAATTGAACGACGTCAAATTTCTGAAGAACGTTTAGAAACTGACATGCAAGATATTGCGGGTATTCGCATTATGTGCCAATTTGTTGATGATATTTATCAGGTTGTTGACTTATTACGTTCTCGAAATGATATGACCGTTGTAGAAGAACGTGACTACATTACTAATAAAAAAGCGAGCGGTTATCGCTCATATCATATTGTACTTAAGTACCCGGTTCAAATGATAAATGGAGAAAAAAATGTACTTGTTGAAATTCAAATTCGCACGTTAGCTATGAATTTTTGGGCAACGATTGAGCACTCTTTAAATTATAAATATCAAGGAGAATTTCCTAGCCAATTAAATGCACGGCTCGAACGGGCAGCAGAGGCTGCGTTTAAATTAGACACTGAAATGTCCGAAATTAGAGAAGAGATTCAAGAAGCGCAGCATTTATTTTATGGTAAGGGTTTAAACAAAAAATAAACATTAGGTATCATGGGCGTCAGGAAAAGAGGGTTACGAATGAAAGTTGCTATTTTCGAAAATGATGGGGAAAAATCGCAAAAAGTTGGTAAAGAACTGTATCAAAAACTAACGGATGCACATATCGTAATTGATAATAGTCATCCTGAAATTGTGATTACGGTTGGTGGGGATGGAACTTTGCTTTCTGCTTTCAAACATTACCAAGATAACCTTGAAAACATTAGATTTGTTGGCGTACATACAGGGCATTTAGGTTTTTATACGGATTGGCGAGATGATGAAATTTCAGATTTAGTTACTAGTCTCCAATCAGATAATAAACAATCAATTAATTATCCATTATTAGATGTTAAAGTTGATTATTTTGATGCAGAATCAGAAAGATTTCTTGCATTAAATGAATCAACCTTAAAAAGGATTAACAATACAATGGTAACGGATGTTTATATTGGTGATCAGTTATTTGAAAAGTTTCGTGGAGATGGTTTGTGCATTTCTACGCCTACTGGATCTACTGCCTATAATAAATCGGTTGGTGGAGCGGTTATTCATCCCGAACTCGAGTCAATACAAATGGCAGAAATTGCGTCTATTAACAATCGTGTGTTTAGGACGCTAAGCTCACCAGTTATTGTGGCTTCAAATGATTGGATTACACTGAAACCAACACAAAGCAGTGACTTTGTTTTTAGTATAGACCAAGAAATCTATCATAATCGGCAAATTAAGGCAATTAAATATAAAATAGCGAAGGAACACATTTGTTTTGCCAAATATCGACATAATAATTTCTGGAAACGTGTAAATGAGGCGTTTATTGGTAGTGATTATGCAGATTGATTGGCAGTATACAGGGACGTCTCCTCAAAAAGTGAAGACTTTTCTGAAAAATGAAGGTGTATCTAGGCGATTACTTGCAACGCTTAAGTATTGTGGTGGTAAGCTATTAGTCAACGATAACGAGCAGTGGGCAATTGACTTCATTCAAACAAATGATAAAGTGAGTATTGTTCTACCAGCTGAGAAAAATAAAAATGAATTAAAAAAATCGTTTGTACCAATTGATATCGTTTTTGAAGATCGCGATTTTTTAATTATTAATAAACCAGCACATGTTGCCTCAATTCCTTCATATTTACATCCGGAGGATACCTTGATTAATCGTGTCGCAGGCTATTATCAAAATCGACATTTAAATGATTTTATTCCACATATTGCGACGCGACTTGATCGTGATACGAGTGGGTTAGTATTGTTTGCTAAACATCGATTTGCTCACGCTTTATTGGATCAACAGTTACAAAATCATCTAATTAAAAAGTACTATACAGCATTTGTCGAAGGACAGATTGAAACTCCGCATGGGACAATTGATGAGCCAATTATGCGTGATCCAGAATCATTCATTAAGAGGCAGGTTGGCCATGGGGAAGGTAGTCAAGTAGCTTTAACTGAGTATTGGTTAGAGAAATCTGTAAAAGGTATTAGTCAATATAAAATCCAATTACATACGGGGAGAACACATCAAATTCGTGTTCATTTTGCATCCACAGGGCATCCCTTAGTTGGTGATACATTGTATGGTGGGCATATAATTATGCCAATGCAACGCCAAGCGCTACACTGTAGTGAAATTGAGTTTTATCAACCATTTACACATGAACAGATAAATGTTCAGAGTCACCTTGCATCGGATATGCAAAAATTTATAAATAAAAAATAAACGAGGTATTCATCATGGTGGATACAGAAAAATATAACCAAATAAAAACTGAAGAAATTATTGATTCGCTTGAAAAGAATCAACAATATAATTTTCACAATGAATTTACAGATTTGCATGTTTATGAGCAAGCTGAGATTTTTTCAGTGCTTAATAAAGAGCAACGCCAAAAGGTGTATCAGTACCTGACGCCTAAGGAATTGAGTGACACATTTGATGCCGCTGAAGATGATCCGGAAGATGTTGTTAAATATTTTGATGAAATGTCTCTAAAGTATGTGGCTGAGTTATTAGATAATATGTACACTGATAATGAGGTTGACCTGTTGGGACAACTGGATCAGCATAAATTAGCGAGATATTTAGGTCTGATGGATAAAGATAAGGCCTATGAAATAAAAAGTCTGCTGCATTATGAAGATAAGACAGCTGGTGCTATTATGTCAACTGATTTTGCCTCAATAACCTCAGATCAAACAGTGAGTTCTGCAATGCGTACTTTAAGAGAAGAAGCAAGTGATGCGGAAACAATTTACTATGATTATGTTATTAATAATGATCAGCGTTTGATGGGGATTGTAACATTACGTAATTTATTAATGAGTAATGAGAAGGCGTTAATTGGAGATATCATGACGACACCAGTTATGTCTGTTAAAGCTGATGACGATCAAGCAGAC
Source organism: Dellaglioa sp. CoH-56-MRSF-10 (assembly GCF_056782175.1). Next base: position 823 of record NZ_JBXAYF010000010.1, on the reverse strand, counting down.
GTTGCCAAGATGATTCGGGATTATAACTTTTTAGCAATGCCAGTTACAAATTATGATGAACAATTAATTGGTGTGATTACTGTTGATGATATTATTGATGTTATTGATGAAGAATCGGCTGAGGATTACTCTGGTTTGGCCGGTGTCGATACTGAAGATCAAACAGAAAATCCATTTAAAGCAGCATCAAAACGTTTGCCATGGTTGATAACGTTATTATTTTTAGGTATGTCAACGGCAAGTTTAGTTAGTCATTTTGAAGGGTTACTGAGTGAAGCAAGTATTTTAGCTGTCTTCATTTCATTGATTACAGGAACGGCCGGTAATGCCGGAACACAAAGTTTAGCTGTTGCTGTTCGACGCCTAGCTGTAAAAGATGACAATGAACAAAGTGTGCTTAGACTAATTATAAGTGAAGTTTTCACTGGATTAGTAATTGGGGTTGTAACGGGTATTTCCGTCACTTTAATTGTCGGACTCTGGAAGGGTAACTTTGTTCTCGGGATGGTGATAGGACTTGCAATGATGTGCGCTATTACGGTGGCAAATTTAGCGGGTAGTTTTATACCAATTTTAATGGATAAAATTGGTGTTGATCCAGCAGTTGCATCAGGGCCATTTATTTCGACATTGAGTGATTTAACTTCTGTGTTAATTTATTTTAGTATTGCACAAGTATTCTTAAAATTTTTTATTGCGACTTAAAGAAAAACTTAAAAAGGTTCCAACAACTTCAGATTGAGTGATGTAATAATCCCTTTATGGTTGTCAGATGAAATAATATAATTTCATCCGATAATCATGGAGGGATTTTTGTATGTCC
>NZ_JBXAYF010000009.1:0-28905 GCF_056782175.1 Dellaglioa sp. CoH-56-MRSF-10 | reverse complement strand
TTATTTGCGATATTCATTATCGCCTCAATAGCACTTATTAAATATATCAGCTTTCTTTTTCTTGGTCAAGTCTATTTATGTGAATATCTCTTAATATTACAAATAAATCGTAATTTCAGTCCCCTTATCATTCGAATCTTTCACACTAATCTCTCCACCCATTGATGTCACTAGTTCCTGCACAATAGCGAGGCCAAGCCCATTACCTTCTATTTGTTTATTTCTAGACGGATCTACTCTATAGAAACGTTCAAATATTCTTTTTTTGTCTTGATTTGAAATACCAATACCAGTATCTGATACTGCTATAAAAAATCTTGTCTTTATTTTGCCTACTTCAACTACCATACGCCCATTATCAACATTATATTTAACAGCGTTTTGCAATAAATTACCTAAGATAGTGGCTATCTTATTTTTATCAAACTTTACATAAAGATCTTTTGTTATTCTCTTGTCTACTATTAAATTTTTACTTTTAATAGTACTACTTAATAAATCTAACTCATAATTTATCATAGCATCTAAATTGAAACTCGAAATATTTTCTTTGGGTTTTTGCCCTTTTGCTAATTTTAATATCTCTTGAATTAATACTTCTAATTTTTCACTTTCGTCATAAATAATATTTAAAAATTTGTTAGTTGTACTTGAATCAACAGATTCTTCTAAAAGAGTTTCAGCAAATCCTTTAATTGCTGTTACTGGTGTTTTCAATTCATGACTCACATTTCCGACAAATTCATTTTGCATTTTCTCTAATAATTTCAGCTCAGTTATATCATATAAAATTACGATTACTTGAAATTCTACATTGTTATTTGCTATATAGACGACCGTTGCATCAACCACTCTGTTTGTATTGGCAATTTCAACTTCATCTCTTTGCTTATCTTGTGTTTTAATGGCTTTTTCAATTAGTCCACTCAATTTGTATGTTTTAATATCATCAATATATGAATGTTGCTTACTTTCTATCTGTTGGCCTAATAATTTAGAAATCATATCATTTACGACTAGTACTTGTCTTTTATGATCAATTTGCATAACCCCAACTGTCAAATGTTCAATTAATTTTAGATAGTTATTATTTTGTACCTGATAGTGAATATTTCTTTTCTTTTGATAACTTTCAACACGATTAATGGCTTTCGATAATTCAAAATTGGGACTATCTGTATCTAGTAATACATGATAAGAATCTCCTTTATTGACTAAACTATTCAATATATTAGCCATTAATTCGGACTCAGCACCTGCTTTAGATGCTATTTTATAAAGTATAGCTATTTCAATCAAACTCAACACACTTACTCCAATAATACTATTCTTACTAAAAAGTTTCCCGGATACATCCCATAGAAGTGTCATACTAAATGTTAAATTTAGCAACAAGATTAACGTCGTAATTATCCATTTTAGTTTTTGTTTCATTTATTCTCCTCAAACTTATAGCCAAATCCTCGAACTGTCTTTAAATATAGGGGGTTTTTAGCATCTACTTCTAATTTTTCGCGTAAATGGCTCACATGCATATCTATCATCCTTGTTTGCCCTTCATAATCGTATCCCCAAACACCGCTCAATAACTTTTCTCTACTTAGCACACGTCCTGTTCGTTTAATAAAATATACTAAAAGTTCGAACTCTTTTGGTGTTAATGCAACTTTTTCATCATTTTTATAAACTGAATAGTTAGAAAAATCAATTTTAAAATCTTTAAATTCTCTCACTTCATTATCAATTTGTTCATCCTTAGATGAGTCATGTTCAGTACGTCTCAAAATAGCCTTAATTCTTGCTATTACTTCTCTTGGACTAAACGGTTTAGTCATATAATCGTCTGCACCAATTTCTAAACCAATTATTTTATTCAATTCATCATCTTTAGCCGTTAAAATGATTATTGGCGTTTTTACTTTTTCTTGTCTTAATTTTTTTGTAACTTCGATACCATCGTAACCAGGCAGCATCAAATCGAGAATAATGAAATCAAAATTTTGTTCTGTTGCTTTTTTAAATGCACTAGGCCCATCTATTGCTACATGCACTTCATAGTTCGCATTTTCTAGATTATACGTTAACAGCGTAACAATTGCTGGTTCATCATCTACAACTAAAATTTTTTTCATTATTTATCCCCCTGATAACTAAATTTATTTAATTATGACTAACCCTATTTCATATGGTGAGTCTGAAAATATCGCACTTTCTGTTATTTTTGTATCTCCACTAAATGTCCTAATTTTTAATCGACAATACGTTGAGCTACTCTGTAATGCTTCATACAATTCGGTTTCGTTTCTAACTTCAATGCCATTACATTGAACGACCACATCACCAACCTCTACGTCCATCTTTGAAGCTGGCGTACCTGGGCGTACCCCTACAATTAATATTCCTTCATTGGATTCTGCAAACCATTTTTCTTGTTTATTATCATGGCGTTTGATCATATATTGGCTGATACAATACGCAACTAATAGAACAATTAATCCATATATCCCCATTATTGGTATAAATATAGCCATTATCGCTAAACCTGTCCCTATAAAAGCTAAATATAAGTATTGTTTTTTTATAAATTTGATAGCTACTCTTGGTATTTCTTTATAGATACGTAATGATAGCCCAACAATTAATGGTAAAATAATGATGTTAAATTCTGTACCTGCTATATGAATAATTGGCCACCAAGAGAGTACACTATGGAATTGATCACCCGGTGTTAGAATTACAAGTGGCACCAGATACAGATCCTTCATACTAAACGACGATATATTTCGCCCTCGTTTACCTGACTGTGTGTTCGGCGATAAGGGACTATTTCTGAATAAATACAGCGCACAAGCAGTTATAAATAAAATGACTGTCCCTATCAGTAGAATCCCTGTCGTAAATTCAACGTGAAATTCTTCATATTTAAATATTTCAAAATTACTTAATTGAGATTTAGTCATCCCATATACTAGTCCCGATATAATAAATAGCGGAAAGATAGCATCAAATACTGGGTATAGTAGTAGTCCTAAAATCATAAAAATAGCATAAATAACTACCCAGTTAATAGGCAACATAACACCTAGTCCAAATAGTAACATTGATCCAATAATACTAAAAATAAAGCCTACTTTTATTGCATGACGTCCCTCATAAAAATCACTATCGACAGCTGTTCTAAATGCTTGTCTCTCTTTTTTAATTCTTCGTGTATACATACCATAAATCAGTATAATTGCTAACCAAAGCGTTGGTTGCATGAAAAAGTTTCCAATAATTTTAAGCGTTACCATAAATGCACCTATTTTCTTTAATATATAGTACTCAAATTATATCATGCTTTGTCATGATTCAAAAAAGATAATCATAATAACAAAAAAGACTGAATTTTGCATTTAGCAAAATCAGTCTTTTAAAATTTAATTAAATTTTAAGGAAACGACGCATTGAAACGAACGATCCTAAAGCACCAATAATTATCCCGATTGACACTAATAATAAATCAATTTCTGCCAAGAAAGTTCCTGGTGTTAATAATTGATAACTAGTTGATGCCAACGAAACTTGTAAACCGTTATAAATCCAAATATAGCCAAAATCAACTAAAATAATTGGAATGATAGCACCTAAAAGCCCAGTCCATGCACCTTCAAGTAAAAACGGCCATCTGATAAATCCATTCGTCGCACCTACTAGACGCATAATTCCAATCTCATTTCTTCGAGATAAAATTGTGATTCTAATCGTGTTAGAAATTAAGAATACTGCAACAAAGAGGAGTAAAGCACTAATAATCATACCCCATTTTTGGATATTACCAACTACTTTAAATAGTTTTTTAGCAGATGTGCCCCCAAAACTAGCATCATTTACATAATCTAAACTTTTAGCACGTTTTGCAATTTGCTCAGTTTGTTTTGGTTTTTTAGTTTGAACATCAAATGTATCATATAGTGGATTATCATCCCCACCAAATAACTTAAATTCATTACCATAACTACCAACAACTTGTTGTAATTGCTCCTTTTTACTTGAAAAAGTAACTTTTTTAACTTCTGAATAACTTTCAAGTTTCTTTTTCAAATCAGCCTGTTGATTCTTTGTTGTCTTTCGTTCAACAAACACTCTGACTTGAACATCGTTCTCAACATCAGATGCTAATTTATTTACGTTCATTAAGATTGAAAGTAACACCCCAACCAAAATTAACGTTACAGTAACAGCACTAATAGCAGCAACAGACATCCATCCATTACGACGTAAACTCTTAATACTTTCACCAAAATGACGCCTAAACGTTCTCATTTTCATAACCGTATTTTCCTCCTTCTTCATCTCGGGCAATACGGCCATCTTCAATAGCCAACAAACGATGTGGATATTTGTTCACAATAATACTATTATGAGTTGCCATGATAACTGTTGTCCCTTGTTCATTAACTTTTTCTAAAATTGACATAATATCATCTGACGTTTCAGGGTCTAAATTCCCCGTTGGTTCATCAGCAATTAAGACTTCTGGTTTATTTGCAACTGCACGTGCAATCGCAATTCTTTGTTGTTCACCACCAGATAATTCTTCCGGAAATTTATCCGCCTTGTCAGACAAATCAACAAGATCTAGCACGTAATCAACACGTTCTTTAATTTCTGCAGGTTCTTTTTCAATAACTTCTAACGCGTATGCAATATTTTCAAAAATTGTTAAACGAGGTAATAATTTGAAATCTTGGAATACAATTCCTAAATCTCTTCGTAAAAATGGTACTTCTTTTGGTTTCATCGTTTCTAAATGAAAATCATTTACTGTGATTTCACCAGATGTTGCTTGTTCTTCATGGTACATCATTTTTATAAATGTCGACTTTCCGGCACCACTAGGTCCAACCACATATACGAATTCACCTTGGTCAATTCGAAGATTAATATCATTGCTTGCAATAATATCATCAGAATATTGTTTAAATACATTTTTAAATTCTATCAAACAGTGAATCCTCCTGTGTCTATTTTCATAACATTTTCATTATAGCATGATTATTTACCTTTATATTGCAGTAGTCTTACAATTAAGTTTCATTTTTTAACTTGGATTTTCATTTTTTAATTTCCACTGTAAATAAGCATTAATAAATCCATCTATATCACCGTCCATTACCGCTTGAACATTACCAGTCTCAAAATCGGAACGATGATCCTTAACCATTGAGTATGGGTGGAACACATATGATCGAATCTGCGACCCCCATCCAATATCCATTTGTTCACCTTGAATGGCAGCACGTTCTTTTTCTTTTGCTTCCATTTCAAGTTGATATAACTTAGATTTCATCATACTTTCAGCCGTTGCCCTATTTTGAAATTGTGACCGCTGCGCTTGGCTCGAAGTTACTATCCCTGTTGGAATATGAATTAATCTAACTGCTGAAGATGTTTTATTAATATGTTGTCCACCAGCTCCGGATGATCTAAATACTTCCATTCTGATATCATCTTGATTTAATTCTATTTCGACTGAATCATCCAACTCTGGCATCACATCAACAGATGCAAAAGACGTGTGGCGTCGACCAGCAGCATCAAAAGGTGAAATACGAACTAATCGATGCACCCCTTTTTCACTCTTAAGATAACCATACGCGTTTACTCCCTTAATAAGAAGCGTCACACTTTTCAATCCCGCTTCATCGCCAGATTGATAATCTACTGTTTCGACGATTAGCCCACTTTTTTCAGCCCATCTCGTATACATTCTAAGTAACATTAATCCCCAATCCTGAGATTCGGTACCTCCTGCACCTGGATGGATTTCTAAAATAGCATTTCTGCTATCATAAGGTTCATTCAATAATAATCGTAATTGATACTTGTCGAGTGCTTTTTTTGTCTCGTTAAACAAGTCATCAAATTCTATTAGCATATCATTATCATTTTCTTCTTGTAATAATTCAAGCATGACTTGTAATTCTGATACCTTACTCTCTAAATCATGAAACGCATCATATTTACCTTTTAATTGATTGTTTTCGTCAATAACTTTTTGTGCTTCTTCTTGGTGATTCCAAAAATCTGGGTTAGCCATTCGTTCTTCATTTTCAGAAATACGTTCATTCAGCGTCTCTAAGTCAAAGAGACCCCCTGAAGTTAGTTATTTTTTGTTCCATTTCATTAATTTGTTTCCTATAATCGCTTAATTCCATCAATTTTCTCCTTAATTTACTAAAAAGAGTCACCTTCAAACTCTATCGAATTCGGAAGTGACTCTTTAATAATGTTCTCTGATTAACTTTTTGATTAACGTTTAATATTTTGTCTGATTTCAGCTTTCATAAATAAACGTGTCACTTCAAATTCTATTGCTCCAACGACTTCTTCGAACATTCTAAATCCATCTGATTGGTATTCAACTAGAGGGTTTAATTGTCCGTAGCCACGTAGTCCAATAGACTGACGAAGTTGATCCATTGCATCAATATGCGCTGTCCATTTATCATCAACAACACGTAACACAACCACTTTTTCAAATTCAAGCATTTGTGCTGCATCAACTAATTGATCTTCTTTAATTTCATAGTTCTTTTCAGCGCGGTCGACCAAGTAGGCTTCGATTTGGTTAGCATCTTTACCTTCTAAATCTGCCAATGAGATACTGTCTTCATTAACCATTGAAGAGACAGCAAAATCTACAATAGCTTGTAAATTCCATTCATTTTGGTCACCTTGCGTGTGCATCTGAACAATATGATTAACAGTACGTTGTATCATAGGCATAATAACAGGTTTTAATGTTTTTTCTTCCATAATAATTTGTTGTCTCTGGTTATAAATAACCTCACGTTGTTCACGCATAACATCATCATATTGTAAAACATTTTTACGTGTATCATAGTTATTACCTTCGACACGTTTTTGTGCTGATTCAACTTGTTTTGTAATCATACGACTTTGGATAACAGCGTCATCTTCAGTAATGTTCATACGTTCTAAGAAGCTCTTAATACGTTCTGAACCGAATCGTAACATCAAATCATCTTCCAAAGAAAGATAGAATTGTGTCATCCCATCATCCCCTTGACGGCCAGCACGGCCACGAAGTTGATTATCAATACGACGAGATTCATGGCGTTCTGTACCAATAACAGCTAATCCACCAATTTCTTTAACGCCAGGGCCTAATTTAATATCAGTTCCACGTCCGGCCATATTCGTAGCTATGGTAACAGCACCACGTTGTCCAGCATTTAAAATGATTTCAGCTTCACGTTCATGATTTTTAGCATTTAAGACAGCATGTGGAATTTCAGCATCATCTAACATTTGTGCCAATAATTCTGACGTTTCAACTGCTACAGTACCAATCAACATAGGTTGACCAGCTTCATGGCGTTCTTTGATATCAGCAATGACAGCTTTAAATTTGCTATTTAAAGATGGATACAATAAATCTGCTTTATCATCACGAATAATAGGTTTATTCGTTGGAATTTGAACAACTTCCATATTATAAATTTCACGGAATTCTTCTTCTTCAGTTTTAGCAGTACCCGTCATACCAGATAATTTCTTGTACATTCTAAAGAAATTTTGGTAAGTGATGTTAGCCATTGTTTTAGTTTCGTCTTCAATTTCAACATGTTCTTTAGCCTCGATAGCTTGATGAACACCATCAGAATAACGACGACCTTCCATAATACGACCAGTAAATTGATCAACAATCATAACTTCACCATCTTGTACAACATAATCTTTATCACGTAGCATAACAAAATTAGCCCGTAATGCATTATCCAAATGATGAGTCAAAATTGTATTATCTGTATCATATAAATTATCTAGTCCAAAATATTTTTCACCTTTACGAATTCCTTCTTCGGTTAATGAAATTGATTTTGATTCAAGATCAATTTTATAGTCTTCTTCTTCAGTTAACGTTTTAACAAAACGATCTGCACGAACATACATGGCAGTCGTCTTTTCAGCTTGACCAGAAATAATCAACGGTGTTCTAGCTTCATCAATCAAAATTGAATCAACTTCATCGACGATAACATAGTTTAAAGGTCTTTGAACCATATCTTCACGATAAACAACCATGTTATCACGTAAGTAATCAAAGCCTAATTCACTATTTGTTGAATAGGTAATATCAGCTGCGTAGGCTTCGCGCTTTTCTTCAGCTGTTTTTTCGTTAATATTCAATCCGACAGTTAAACCTAACCATGAATATAATTCGCCCATTTCTGTTGCATCACGGCTTGATAAATATTCATTAACAGTAACAACATGAACACCTAGACCTGAAATTGCATTTAAATAAACGGGCATAGTAGCTGTTAAAGTTTTACCTTCACCAGTTTTCATCTCCGCAATATCACCATTATTTAAAACCATTCCACCAATCATTTGCACACGGAATGGGTATAGTCCTAACACACGTTTTGCGGCTTCTCGTACCACTGCAAATGCTTCTGGTAAAAGATCATCAAGCGTTTCACCTTCTTGATATCTTGCTTTAAAAGCAGGTGTTTTAGCTTTTAGTTCATCATCAGATAATAAAGCCATCTCGTCGGCCATATTTTCAATATTATCGGCTATTTTGCCTAGTTTTCTTAATTCACGATTATCACTTTCAACCCATTGTCTTAATACATTTGCCATTTAGCTTTTCCCCTTATATATCAAACACATTTATTGAATTATTTTTAATTATAATATCATTTTTTATAGTATCACTAAATCAATAAATTTTAAACTAAAATAACAAAAAAGCCCTGAGTAGTTAACTTACTCAACAGGCTTTTCAAGGTTAGTTTAATCTTCAGCTTCAATTAAACCATAGCGACCATCTTTACGTTTGTAAACAATGTTAATACCCTCTGTATCAGCATCTTCGTAAATAAAGAAGTTATGGCTCAACATATCCATTTGTAAAATAGCTTCTTCACTATTCATTGGTTTTAAAGAAACATGCTTTGTCCGAACAACATCAAATTTGCTTACTTCATCAATAGAATCTGATTCTTCATCAGCAATTTCATTACGAATTTCAATATCTTTAATTCCCTTGCCTCTTGATTGGCGATTAATTTTAGTTTTATATTTGCGAATTTGACGTTCTAATTTATCAGTCACAAGATCAACACTTGAAAGTAAATCTTGTGATGTTTCTTCAGCTCGAAGGACGAGAGAAGGCATCGGAACTGTCACTTCAACTTTGGCCGTTTTATCTGAATAAACTTTTAAATTAACATGGGCCGTTGAATTAGATGTATCAGTAAAGTATTTTTCTAATTTAAATAATTTCTTTTCAACATAATCTCTAGTAACATCTGTAACTTCAACATTTTCACCGCGAATATTGTATTTTAACATAATAAACTCTCCCTTCAATCTACAGCAGGTAACGAAACTATTAATTACCTTACCGCTTGATTTAATTATAAGCGAATAGACTTAAATTTACAAATGATATCCCTTAACAAATCTATTTAAAACGCCATTGTAATCGTTAACAGTCATTTTAACTTTTGCTTAAATATATCATACTAATTTATTTAAAAATTGTACCTATTGTTCATTATCTTGCAAGGGTAATACTCTTAATGCTTTTAGCATTTTGTGCTAACAAAATATGGGCATAAAATAGTGTTCGGCCGGTAGTATAAATATCATCCACAATCAAAACAACTTTATCCGATAAATCTGGGCAATCTGGACTAAGTTCAAACGGTTGAATTAATTCAAGCCTTTGTTGCCTATTTTTATGCGATTGTTTTTCTTTAACCGTATTATTTCGCACTAAAAAATGATCATGCTTAATATCTAAAAGACCACAGACTTGATTAAATCCTCGATTATTTAACGTTTCAGAATCAACAGGTATCACCACGAGGTAATCAAAATCAATTGTTTCTATTTTGTGCTTTAATTGTACTTGAAAAATAGTTCTCAGCTGATAATCACCATTAAACTTATAATTTTTAATGATATCTTTCATAAAATCATTATAAATGTACAACGCTTGATTCTGAAAATTTAAATTAGGATAAATAAGTTGCCATTTCTTACAATCCGCACATAATTGTGGCCTATTTTGTTCTCGACCGCATCCTCTACAGGCTAACTGAGTATTAATCAATCGTAACTGCTCCTGGCATCTCTTACAAACTATCTTTTTTTCATAAGGTTTAGTCGATAATATAAATGCTAGCGTTAATTTTTGACTAAATGTATTATGACAAATCTGACAGTTTCTCATATCTTTAATTTCCTTGCTTTACGATTCATCGTTTTTATTTGTCCAACTGCCTTTTTTATTGAAATCGTGTAGTCACAACATAAAAAGATAACGTCACCAAACGGACGATTGACATTACGTCCCACTCTGCCAGCAATCTGAACTAACGCTGCCGTTGAAAAAGTTTTATCATCTGCACCCAGAACAAAAACATCCAGATTAGCAAATGTCACACCACGTTCTAAAATTGTTGTTGTGATTAGATACCGTAGTTCGCCTGTTCTAATTGCCTTAACTTTATCTAGTCTATCTGGATCTTCAGAATAAACAGTGTCCCCCTTTAAATTAGGAAACTTCTTTTTAAATGCTTCCATTACTGGTTCCAATAACCAAATTTTCGGCACAAAAATTAAAAATGGATCCTTACGTTTTAGCCACTCTGTCATTTTCAGTGTTAATTTTTTGGGTAAACGTCCTTTTTTTAAATTCTTTTCCCACGCTTTTTCAAATTTAATTTTAATTTCAGGCAATAATTGACCATGAAAGCGTATTGGTAAATAACTAACCGTTAATTGTTTTAAGCGAACCTCCTTTAACAGATCCTCACTTGGGGTTGCCGTTAAAAATAAACTTGCCCCTTTTTGTTTAGTTGCTTGTGTTGTTGCTTGAAGCAGTAATTGATTCTGTGCATATGGAAAGGCATCTACCTCATCAACTATCATAACGTCAAACGCTTTATGAAATCTTAACAATTGATGTGTTGTACAGATGACTAGTTGGGTATAACGGTATGGTTCCGTTGTCTTTCCGTGCAGCAAACAAATATCAATATTTTGAAATGCTGCCTGCAATCTCGGAAATAATTCAATACAAACATCGACCCGTGGTGATGCTAAACAGATGCGCTTACCATCCATAATAGCAGCTTCAATACCTTTGAATAGCATTTCTGTTTTACCAGCGCCGGTTACCGCCCACAGTAAATGCCGGGCACCCGAATTTTTAAAAATTTGTTTCACTTCATTAGCACATATTTCTTGGCTAGTCGTTAATTCTCCATTCCACGTCAATGGACTCCCTTTTTGAGTTGAAAACAAGTTGGGTTCAGGTATAGTATAAAGTGTAGTCGTAGTTGAAATACGTCCTAATATCATACAGTATGAACAATAGTACCGGTCACCTTGTAATTTATTTTCCTTTAAATTAAGTTGTGAAAGGCATCTGCGACAGATTAATTGTTTATCTTCAATACTAATTCCTGGGTACGACGTAAGTTCATCTAAATTAATAGTTTCGTCAATTTCTGAATCAGTTATTAAACGACCATACAAACTTGAAAGTGTCATTCTCCTCAATCCCTTCAATAAGTTTAAATACGCAAAGGAACCTTAATTATGTCAAAAAATTATTTAACAATTAAAGAATCTGGTTTAGCCACATTAATTGAAAAGAAGTCTTCCTTCATTTGTCGTGTCACTCGAATCGCGACAGAATCTGATGCAGTTGCTTTTATTGAATCAGTCAAGAAATTAGAACCTAAAGCAAGACATCACTGTTTTGCATACACATTTGGTACTGAGTCTGAAATCCAACGTCAAAGCGATGATGGTGAACCCTCTGGAACGGCTGGTGTTCCCATTCTAGAAGTTATTAAAAAAAATCAGCTTAAAAATATTTGTATCGTTGTTAGTCGAAAGTTTGGTGGTATTAAGCTAGGTGCTGGTGGTTTAATCCGTGCTTATAGTAATGCTGCTTCGCAGACGATTGAACAAATTGGTATCGTTGAACGTATTTTACAAACCGAACTTATTTGCCAAATTGCTTACCAAAATGTTGGAAAACTTGAAAATTATCTTGAAAAAAATTCAATTATAATCCAACACACAACCTATCTTGAAACAGTAGAAATAACTTTAGCAGTTGATAAAAATTTGATATTAACCTTACAAGATCAACTAATCAACCTACTCAATAACCAAATAACTTTTAAATTAGGCCAAGATTTATATAATGAAATTCAAGTTAAGTAAAAAGGATGCCCAATTACTGGACATCCTTTTTACTATCTATTTTTTTGAAGTCATCGTTTTAACAATTCTTTTAATCCAATTTAGCAGTGGCTTTCGTTTAGATCCAACTAATCCGATGGACTCTACGAATAGTTCTAGTCCCACTAATGTCGCAACTGACATTAGTATTGAACCCCAAATTGATGATATTGGATAAAGTAATGAAATAAATGAAAAAATTAACGCAATGCCATATATAACTAATACTGTCTGTCGATGCGTTAACCCCATTTGCATCAAACGATGATGTAAATGATGTTTGTCTGCTTGAGAGATAGGCTTTTTATTTAAAATCCGGCGTAACATTGCATAAACAGTATCCGTAATTGGTACACCCAATATTAAAACAGGCACAATAATAGAAATAAAAGTTGCATTTTTAAGTCCAGATAAAGAGAATACTGAAATCATAAATCCAATAAATAACGCGCCTGTATCCCCTAAGTAGATTCTAGCTGGAAAGAAATTATATGGCAAAAATCCAATCAGAGCAGCAACCAGCGTAAACATCATAATTGCAATATAACTATTTGTATTAACTAAAAAGAAATAGCCTACCAAACCACTTGTAAATAAATCAATAATGGAAACCCCAGTTGCTAAGCCATCTAATCCGTCTATTAAATTAATAGCATTTGTAATAGCTAAAATCCAAATAATTGTAATAGGGAAACTCATCCATCCTAAATTAATAATACCAAAATAAGGTAAAGTGAATGTCGTCATTCGCATATTTGAAAAAAAGTAGACGATCAAGGCGGCAACTGTGATGCCAAACATCTTTTGGCGTGGTTTTAATTCAAACTTATCATCTAAAACACCGGTGATAATAATTACCAATTCAGCAACAAACAGTGTCACTAACATTTTTATTGGATATTGATTTTTTAAAATAAAAAAATTCGTAAAGTTAAAAGCTATAAAAATGGCTAATCCACCCATTGTAGGCATTGAAACCTTATTTACTCGTCTATTATTTGGAACATCGACTGCTCCAATTTTAATTGAAAATAGTCTAATAACGGGAGTTAGCAACGCGGAGATAAGCGCTGTTGCGAAAAATGCTACGATAATTGGAAACATTTTGATATCTCTCCTTAAAAATATTCTGTCATAGTAGTCTTAACTATACCACGTTGTTAAATAAATACAAAAAAAGTATCAATTAAATTTAATTGATACTTTTCAATGTTTATTTTTTCAAATGATAATTATATGTTGCAACAATAATATTCTCGCGAGAATTTAAGACCGTTCTCAATCTTAAACTCGTTTGATTATGAAGAATATTTTGCCATGGTTTTCTTGGAACAAACTGTGGTACTAAGACTGTCGTTGTGAAGTTACGAGCAGCGGCATTCTTAGCAATAACATCTGTAAATTTCACAACAGGTGAAGCAATTGAACGATATGACGAATGTAAATCAACAAAACGAACACCAGGGAAACGTTCTTTAAATTCACGTTCCGTTTCATGTTCTTTTTCCGGATTTGTATCGAAAGAAACGTGCATTGCAATTACGTAGTCACCAATTGAACGTGCATAATTAATTGCACCCGTTGTAACATGCGTTACAGAACTAACTAACACGATAACTGTGGAGCCATCGTAATCATGAATTTCTGCTTCTTCTGTTAAACGTAATTGTTCGGCAACTTTATTGTAATGATCATTTATTTTATAGAATATAATATACATAACTGGCATGATAATAAAGAATGGCCATACTGTTGATAAGCGATATCTAAAGAGAATCAACAAAATACTAAATGAGATAAAGGCCCCTAAGAAATTGTAAAAGGCTTTCATAATCCAACCTTTTGGGCGATCATGATACCATTTTACAATCATCCCTGTCTGAGACAACGTAAACGGAATAAACACACCTACCGCATATAATGGAATTAATAATGACGTTGATCCATTAAATATAAATGTTAAAATAATTGATCCGGCCGCTAACGTGATAATTCCGTTAGAGTAGCCTAATCGATCACCTTTATCCATATACAAATGAGGCATAAATTTATCTTTAGCTAAATTAAACGCTAAAATTGGAAATGCCGAGAAACCTGTATTTGCAGCTAATACTAAAATCAATACTGTTGAAAATTGGAAAACGTAATACAAAATACCTTGTCCAAATGTTGTTTGTGCAATTTGTGAAAGAACAGTTACTTTTTCAGTAGGAATAATGCCATACCAATAGTTTAAGAATGTTATTCCACCAAAGAAGACTGCCAAAAGCGTCGCCATAATTGTTAAAGTAGCAGCAGCATTTTTAGCATGTGGTTTTTTGAAGAAAGGCACTGCATTACTAATTGCTTCAACACCAGTTAATGAAGATGATCCCGATGAGAATGCTTTCAAAAGTAAGGCTAGTGTAATTCCAGGAACGGCCGTACCCACAGCAGCTGTTGCGTGGTAAGGTACTTGACCTGTCATAATATTATAACCACCAACTAGTAACATCAATATAATCATAACCACGAAAAGATAAACAGGAATAGTTAAGAATGAAGCTGATTCCCGCAAGCCTCGTAAGTTCATTGCCATTACCAAAATAATAATAACCACTGAGATTGCTACTTGATGTCCATATAACGAAGGTACCGCAGAAATCAATGCCTCAGTCCCTGCGGAAACACTAACCGCTACTGTCAACATATAATCAATTAAAAGCGATCCACCAGAAATTAATCCAGCATTTTTACCTAAGTTTTTACTTGAGACAACATACGCGCCTCCACCCTTAGGATAAGCATGGATAATTTGGCGATACGAAATTGTAATTGAAGCCAATAAAACTAAGACTAACAATGCAATTGGTAATGAATACCAGATTGCCATTGCTGAAAAGCCCACTAAAACGGTAACAATTTGTTCCGTACCATACGCCACAGATGAGAGTGCATCTGACGATAAGAGCGCTAATGCCTTAAATTTTGATAATTGTTGATCTCCTTCTTCAGAAGATTTTAATGGCTTCCCAATTAAAAGTCTCTTTAAATAACGACGCATTTCTCTTTACCCCTTATGTTCTATATTTAAAAATCCATTCATAAATGATGCCAAAACAGCGCATTTATTTTACTGAATAGTTATTTTAATTACTAATTTCTATTCACCGAATTCACTCTATTTTACTCGTTTATTTTTAAATATACAATACTGCAAACAAACTTTATTTTCAGCATAAAAAAAGAGCTACTAATCCCAGAATAACACGGATTAATAGCTCTTAAATTTTCATCATTTTTTATGACAAATGGGTTACATCATACCGCCCATACCACCAGGCATTTGTTGTGGATCAGCTGCAGATACTGGTTCTGGTTTATCTGCAACAACTGCTTCAGTTGTTAATAATAAGGCTGAGACACTAGCTGCATTTTGCAATGCTGAGCGTGTCACTTTAGTTGGATCAACAATCCCAACTTCAATCATATCTTGCCATTCATTTGTTGCTGCGTTAAAACCAATACCAGGTTTTTCTGATTTTAGTTTTTCAACAATAACTGAACCCTCAAGTCCAGCATTCTTTGCAATTTGGCGTACTGGTTCTTCCAAAGCACGTTGAACAATCTTGATACCCGTTAATTCATCGCCAACTGCTTCAAGTGCAGCAACTTTACTAATAACGTTAACAAATGCAGTACCACCACCGGCAACGAATCCTTCTTCGACAGCAGCGCGTGTCGCATTCAAAGCATCTTCAATACGGTATTTGCGTTCTTTTAATTCTGTTTCAGTTGCAGCACCAACTTTGATGACAGCAACCCCACCAGATAATTTTGCCAAACGTTCTTGTAATTTTTCACGATCAAATTCAGACGTCGTTTCATCGATTTGTTTTTTAATCAAACCAACACGTTCTGTAATTTTAGCTTTATCACCAGAACCTTCAACAATAACTGTGTTTTCTTTTGTAATATTAACTTTACCAGCTGAACCTAATTGTTCAATTGTTGTATCCTTCAATTGTAAACCAAGTTCATCAGTAATCACTGTTGCACCAGTAACGATGGCAATATCTTCAAGCATCGCTTTACGACGATCACCAAATCCAGGTGCTTTGACTGCAACAACGTTAAATGTACCACGAATTTTATTCAATACTAATGTTGGTAAAGCTTCCCCATCAACATCATCGGCGATGATTAACAATGGGCGACCTTGTTCCACAATAGATTGTAATAATGGTAAGACTTCTTGAATATTAGAAATTTTCTTATCCGTTACTAAAATATATGGTGTCTCTAAGTTAGCTTCCATTTTATCGTTATCAGTTACCATATATTGTGACAAGTAACCTCGATCAAATTGCATCCCTTCAACGACATCTAATGATGTATCGATGCTTTTTGATTCTTCAATTGTAATAACGCCATCATTACCAACTTTTTCCATAGCGTCAGCAATTAAAGCACCAATTTCTTCATTAGCTGAAGATACAGAAGCAATTTGAGCAATATCTTCTTTTGTTTCAACTTTGTGTGATAATTCATGTAATTCAGCAACGGCTGCTTTTGTAGCAGTTTCGATACCACGACGAATCCCAACAGGGTTAGCACCTGCTGTCACATTCTTCATACCTTCAGTGACGATAGCTTGTGTTAAAACAGTAGCAGTTGTCGTTCCATCACCAGCTATATCATTCGTTTTTGAAGCAACTTCTGATACTAATTTAGCACCCATATTTTCAAAATGGTCTTCTAATTCAATCGCACGAGCAATTGTTACACCATCATTTGTAATAATTGGTGAGCCATATGATTCTTCTAAAACAACATTACGGCCTTTTGGTCCTAAAGTTGATTTAACGGTATTGGCTAATTGGTCAACACCTCTAAGCATTGCTGAACGAGCATCTTCAGAAAATTTTAATTCCTTTGACATAATTAATCCACCTCATCTTTAATTTAAATTTATATTAGTCTACTGTTGCAACGATATCTTTTTCATGAACAATTAAGTAGTCTTTACCTTCGAATGAAACTTCTGAGCCAGCATACTTATCAAATAAAACGGTCTCTCCAACGTTAACAGCAACAGCAATTTTTTCACCGTTATCCATCGTACGGCCATCACCAACTGCAACAATTTTTCCTGTTTGTGGTTTTTCTTGTACGTTACTTGCTAAGACGATCCCGCCTACTGTTGTTTCTTCTTCTTTTGTTACTTCTAAAATAACACGATCTGCTAATGGTTTTAACACGTTCTATCCCTCCAACACTTTTATTTAGCACTCTATCTTCCTAAGTGCTAATCACAAAATTAACTATAATCAATTTTTCAAACAATTGCAAGCATTTCAGCTCTTATTTAATAGAATTTTTAATATGAATTGAATTCGCTATCTAGTCAATTATGCTATACTTATCATACAAATTTATTCACTAGAAAAATGCACGACTATCTAATTACAGTTAAAGGAGTTCTCATGTCAAAATCAACTAGTAAAAATTCAATCGCTATTTTATTAGGCTACCTCGTTATCTTTATTTTACCAACAATTCTGAATCAACTATTTTCTTTAAAATCAGTTATCTATCCAGTAATGACGGCTGATTATGTTTTAGGAGCAATATTGTTAATTTGGTTAAATCATTACTTCAGTGCTAGAAATACAATAGATGGTTCCTCTAAATGGTCACAAATTATTTCGTGGGGTATTCTTGGATTCGTTCTAACGTTAGTAATCCAAACAGTTATTCAATTAATTTCATTCACCATTTTAAAAACGACCGTACCCTCACAAAATACAAATGAAATTATGACTATTTTTACAAAATATCCTTATTATATGTTGGCAGTCTCACTTGGTGCTCCCATTATGGAGGAACTCGTTTTTAGAAAAGTCTTTTTTGGCAATTTAGCAAGTTTCATATCACCTATTTCTGCCGCAATTCTTTCTAGTTTATTATTTAGTTTGGCACATAATGATGGCCATTTAGCTATCTACTTTTTAATTGGATTACTTTTCTGTTACCTCTACAAACGAACAGGTGACATCAAAACGTCAATGATTGCTCATATTCTTATGAATAGTCTAGTATTAATTATTCAATCGTCACTTTAAAAGAAAGGTGGAATTATTTTGATTCTGTTACAAGTACAACAAGCAGCTCGCTATTTTGGCGCAGATGTTCTTTTTGAAAATGCAAATATGGATATCAAAGACGATGCTAGGATAGCCCTAGTTGGTCGAAATGGTGCTGGAAAATCAACATTAATTAAAATGATTATTGATCAAGAGGCTACTGATGCTGGTCAAATCATTAAACATAAAGGCATGACCATCGGTTACTTAGCACAAACAACAACTGTTACTTCAGAACGTTCGATTTGGGACGAAATGAGTCGTGTTTTTGATTATTTAAAAAAAATGGAAATCCAAATTCATACATTAGAAGCCCAAATTGCTGATCCTAAAAATGCAGAAGATTCTGAAAAATTTGAAAAACTATTATCAACCTATGATCAAGTTTCACATGATTTCAGTGAAAAAAATGGCTATGGTTATGAATCAGAAATCCGTTCTGTTTTACATGGTTTTAGATTTTATGAAGAAGATTTCAATCGCGATATTAGGACTCTCTCTGGTGGTCAAAAAACACGTTTAGCCTTAGCAAAATTACTTTTAGAAAAACGTGATTTATTAATTTTAGATGAACCAACTAACCACTTAGATATTGAGACACTAACTTGGTTAGAAGGCTATTTGAAGACTTATACAGGGGCACTCTTAATTGTCTCTCATGATCGTTACTTCTTAGATAAAATTGTGACAGAAGTTTATGATATGAGCCATAATGAAACGACTCACTACAATGGCAACTACTCCCAATTTATTGTAAAAAAAGAAGCTAATTTAAAACAAGAATGGAAAGTTTTCGAAAAACAACAAGATAAGATTGAAAAACTCGAAGATTTTGTTAATAAAAACATTGTTCGAGCCTCAACAACAAAACGAGCGCAAAGTCGTCGTAAACAACTCGAAAAATTAGATAAACTTGACCGACCAGAAGGTGACGAAAAAGCCCCTCGTTTTAGTTTTAAATCTGCAGATGAGAGTGGTAATATCGTTTTAACTGTTGCCGGGGCAGCTGTTGGTTACGATAATAAAGTGTTATCTGAACCCGTTTCAATTGATTTACATAAGCATCAAGTTCAAGCTATTGTTGGCCCGAATGGTGTGGGAAAATCAACCTTACTTAAAAGTATCTTAGGCCAAATTCCATTTATTCGTGGTGAAGCATTCCTTGGCGCTAATGTTCATGTTGGCTACTACGATCAGGAGCAAAATCAATTAACAGATAAAAATACTGTTTTAGATGAACTCTGGAATGATCATCCTTCAACTCCTGAAACAGATATTCGATCATTATTAGGTGGATTTCTATTTTCTGGGGATGACGTTTTGAAACGTGTCTCAAATTTAAGTGGTGGTGAAAAAGCGCGTCTTGCTTTGACCAAACTTGCAATGGACAAAGATAACTTCCTAATCTTTGATGAACCCACTAACCATTTAGACATTGATAGTAAGGAAGTCCTTGAAAAGGCGATTGCTAACTTTGATGGTACTGTCTTACTTGTTTCTCATGACCGCTACTTCATTAATAAAGTTGCAGAAAGTATTATTGAAGTTTCAAAAGAAGGCTCTACTTACTACATGGGTGATTACGATTATTATGTTGATAAAAAAGAAGAATTAGAAGCTATCGCAGCCGAAAAAATGGCACTTGAAATTGCCTCATCTTCAGAAGTCCCTGAAGTTAAACCAACAACTAATTATCAACAAAATAAAGAAACGCAAAAGGAACAACGTAAATTAACACGTGAAATTGATCGTTTAGAATCTGAATTAAGTGAATTAGAAATTCATCAAACAGAACTTGAAGAAAAAATGTCTCAACCTACTATTTTTAGTGATGCAGATAAACTTCAGGAACTACAAACTGAACTACAATCTATTCAAACTGCAATAGAGACTGCAGAAACTAATTGGGAAGAAGCTAGCTTAGCTTTAGAATAAGCTAGCTTTTTTTTTTTTATTTATTGACATTTAAAGAATGAAAGCCTATTCTTTTGTTGTAATCTAAAAATAAAATATAAGTACACTAGGGGTGTTCTTTAGAAGAACTGAGATAGGTTTTTTCAACCTAATCCCTTCGAACCTGTAAGCCAAAACTTGCGTAGGAAAGTGTGAAGAAGGACCCCACTCTACAATTTTTTTGTCAAAGAGTGGGGTTTTTGTGTACTCAAGAGGAGAAAGTTATGCCATTAGAACTACTCGATAAACTTCGTGAAGAGAACCCAGTAATTTTCAACATTTCTAATTACATCACGGTTCAAGACGTTGCCAATGGACTCAACGCAATTGGCGCTTCCCCTATCATGCCCAGTGCGATTGAAGAAGCAGCCGAAATGTTACAAATTTCTGCTGCTGCCACAATCAATATGGGATCATTTAAAAGTTCAGAATTACCTTACATTGAGAGGGTTAGTCAAATCGCAAACGATTTAGCTATCCCACTTGTGCTAGACCCAGTTGCTGTTGCCATGCCTTACCGACAAAAAGTAATTACAAACTTGCTTGAGCATTTTCATTTTAATTTTATTCGCGGTAATGCTGGTGAAATTGCTGCATTAGCTGGTGTTGAATGGCAAGCAAAAGGTATTGATGCAGGAAATGGTTCTGCAGATTTAGCAGAAATCGCAAAAATTGTAGCCAAACGGTACAATTGTACGGTTGTTCTAAGTGGTCCTACAGACTATATTTCTGATGGAAAGCGTGTTGCAACTGTGACACAGGGAACGTCTCTTTTCCAAACACATGTTGGTTCAGGCGATATGCTTTCAAGTTTAATTGCTGCGTTTGCAGCTGTCTCTAAAGATAATGAGTTTGAAGCAGCAAGAATCGCCTGCCTTATCTTTGCAACAACTGGTGAACTTGTTGCTGATGAGTTAATTACCGAAAAACCAGGTAGTTTTATTGTTAACCTACTTGATAAACTACATTTAATAACGATAAATGAACTTTCTAATCAGATAACGATGAAAGGAGACCTATAATGCCTGATTTTCCACAAGCACTTTCAATTGCTGGATCCGATAGTAGTGGTGGCGCTGGTATGCAAGCTGACTTAAAAACGATGCAAGAACGGCATGTCTATGCTGCAACAGTTCTCGTCGCAATCACTGCACAAAACACACTTGGTGTGCAAGACAGTCTTCCCCTCCCTGCTAAAATTATTAATGAACAATTTGCCTCAATTGCAAATGATTTAGCCATTAAAGCATGCAAAACAGGGATGCTTGCAGATTCAGAACACGTTAAAGTAGTCGTTAAAAATCTGAAAAAATATCAATTTGGTCCCCTAATTGTTGACCCTGTCATGGTTGCAAAAGGCGGTGCCACACTTCTTTCTGAGGATGCTGTTGTTACAATCAAAGAAGAATTAATTCCTTTAGCCACGGTAGTAACCCCGAATATTCCAGAAGCTGAAGTCATAACTGGCTTGACCATTAATTCAAAAGAAGACATGAGTGCAGCTGGAAAAAAGATTAAATTATTAGGTGCAAAAAACGTCATCATTAAAGGCGGACATTATAACTCTGAAAATATCGTAAATGACTTTGTATTATTAGAAGATAACGATTCATTCTGGATGAGCTCGAAACGTATTGATACAATTCGAACTCATGGCACTGGTGATACCCTCTCAGCCTGCATTGCAGCAGAAATTGCCAAAGGACAAGATATTAAAACGGCCATCTTAGTGTCTAAAAAATATGTTGAAGCAACAATTAGCAACGGTATTATCGTTGGACATGGTCACGGGCCATTAAATCATTGGGCATATCGTGAGGTAACGCAAAATGAAGACATTTAATCAATCATGGTTAGCAAGTTACTTCATTGCAGGAACTCAAGACGTCGCCGACAATCAATTACTACCTACTTTAGAACGAGCGTTAAAATCAGGCATTTCTTGTTTCCAATTTAGAGAAAAAAATCTCTTAACCCCTTTAACCCGGATACAAAAAAAGACACTCGCAATTGAATGTCAGAGGTTATGCACAAAATACCAAGTTCCTTTTTTCATTGATGATGATCTACCTTTAGCACTTGAAATTCAAGCAGATGGTATTCACGTTGGCCAAAATGACCAAAAGATTCAAAATGTGATAGATCAATCGGCGGGTCAATTAGCGATTGGCCTTTCTTGTCAAACACTCGATCAAATTAAACAAGCCAATCAATTATCAGGTATCGCTTATATTGGTAGTGGCCCTGTCTTTCCTACAAAATCAAAGTCAGATGCGACTGCGCCTCTCGGAATAGCTGGCTTAAATCAATTACTATCAATTAGTAAACTCCCGATTGTTGCAATTGGTGGTATTTCAGAAAATAATTTAGCCAAACTGGCTACTACAACTGTTTCGGGAGTTGCTGTTATTTCCTTGATTGCTAAAAGTCCGAACATTGAACAAACAGTTCAATCCATAAATCATTATTTTAAATTGGAGGACGATTAAGATGACAGAAACTAAAGAATTACGTGGACAATTTTTACTTTGGCTAGGTGCGGCCATTTCAATTGCCGAAATTATGACGGGCATGTTACTAGCTCCACTTGGCTTTTCTAAAGGTTTCCTTGCAATTCTAATTGGTCATTTAATTGGTTGTGGTCTCTTCTTACTACCTGCTGGTTATATTGGTGCCAAAAAGCATCAGACAGCCATTCAGTCAACTAAAGTTGCTTTTGGCTCAACAGGTGTGCTCTTATTTTCACTTATCAATTTGATTCAACTAATTGGTTGGACCGCTGTTATGATCGTCAACGCAATTTCAGCAATGAATGGTATTTCAAGTTCCTTACTTAATTTTAAAAATTCAATTATTATGGGACTTGTCATAGCTATTTTGATTATCATTTGGTTATTAGTTAGCGAAAATAGTTTGTATCGAATTAATTTAATTGTTGTTAATTTATTAGTTATTGGTGCAGGTATCATGATTTTTTTAATTTTCAAAGTACCCGTTTCACATACTTCCAATGGCTTAAATATGACATTTGGATCAGCTGTTGAATTAAATATCACCATGGCGTTATCTTGGCTACCACTAATAGGTGATTACACAAAATCAACAAAACATCCACTTGCTATGTCTACAGTTAGTTCGTTTAGCTATTTTTTAGGTAGTTTAATCATGTTTACCATTGGCTTACTTTTAACAACTAGAACCGGATTCACTGATTTTACCTCGTTCTTGGCTACATCAGGTTTAGGTATAATCGCATTATTCATTATTATATTTTCAACTGTTACAACCACATTTTTAGATGTTATGTCAGCAACAATTAACGTTCAGAATATACATTCCTTTAAACATATGAAATTGATTAGTATCATTATAGTTGCGCTTGGCTTAGTCATTGCATGGGTAGTTCCTATTGATAATTATCAAAATTTCTTATATTTTATCGCGTCAGTTTTTACACCATTATATGCAATTGTTTTTGTCACTTACTTTATTATGAAAAAAACGTTGCCTTATTGGTTAAATATTATTTGGTGGTTAATTGGCATTATTGCGTACTATCAATTACAACAATTTGATTTTATTTTTGGAACCACAATTATTATTCTATTCGGACTAGGATTACTCGTTTATCTATCCCAATTTATTTTACCAAAAAATTATTTTAGAAATATAAATTAACCATTTACAAAAAAATAGAGATTTAGCGTTCTCCCCAGTGTTAAACAACTGTTTAGCATTACAAGGCGAACTCTAAATCTCTATTTTAATTTTATAATAATTAAACTATCCAATCAAATTCTAAACTAGGATCAGCATTTAAATTTAATCCTGCACGTTGACCTTTAATAAATTCAACATATCCTGCTGCACCAATCATTGCAGCATTATCACCACATAATTTAATGGGCGCCTTCACAAATTCAATATCATTCATTTTCTTCATATCAGATTCAAGTCTTGTACGTAACCCTTTATTAGCTGCCACACCACCGGCTAAAATTAATTGTTTAATATCATACTCATGACAAGCACGTACCGTTTTCTCAGCAAGTACATCAATCACACTTTGTTGAAAGCTTGTTGCTAAATCAGCCCGGTCCAACTCTTCGCCTAATTGATCTGCATGGTGAACTGTATTGATGAAGGCACTTTTCAATCCACTGAAACTAAAGTCATAACTGTCATCTTTGATCATGGCACGCGGAAAATTAAACGTATCTTGTCCAGTATGTGCAAGTTCATCAATTTCTTTTCCTGATGGATAAGTCATCCCAAGAACACGCCCAACTTTATCATAAGCTTCACCTGCTGCGTCATCACGTGTCTCACCAATAATTTCAAATTGACCTTCTTCAGGCATATAAACTAACTCAGTATGTCCACCCGAAACGAGTAAAGCCATTGATGGATACACTATTTCAGATTCATAGCGCGCTGCAAAAATATGGCCTGCCATATGGTTAACGGGAATTAAAGGCAACTCGTGAGCAAATGCGATAGCTTTAGCAGCAGAAACACCTACTAGTAAAGCACCAACTAATCCTGGTCCATAAGTAACCGCAACAGCATCTAAATCATCATAAGTTACATTTGCTTCTGTCATAGCATCTTTAATACAACTCGTAATTTGTTCAATATGGTGGCGGCTGGCAACTTCAGGTACAACACCACCAAAACGTTTATGACTATTAACTTGCGTTGCAATGATGTTCGACAAAATAAGATGACCGTCTTCGACCACTGCGACACTAGTTTCATCACAACTTGATTCAAATGCTAAAATTAGATTTCTTTCCGTTTTATCCATTGAGACCTCTTTCAACTTAATTCATATTCCTTTATTTTAATTTAAGCAACATATCAACAGCATCTTGCCCATCTTCAACATAATAATTCTCTCGGATACCCACTTTAGTAAATCCTAATTGGTGGTATAGATTTAAAGCCGTCTGGTTATCACGGCGAACCTCTAAACTAACTGTTCTAAATCTCATTAAACGAGCACGCCTTGTAATAGACGTTACCAAAAAGTTTCCCATCCCTCTACCCTGACATTCAGGTAGAACAGCAATATTCGCAATATGTACGTCTCCCGTTATTGCATCCGTTGAACAACCAATAAAGCCTAACATTTTATCTTCCTTACGTAAGACTAAATAAAGTGTTTTGCTTTTTTGGCAAATTTCGCCTTCAAATATTTTTGCACTCCATGGTGATTTACCATCATAAACTGCTTTTTCAATCTCAAGTAGTTCCGGAATATCAGGTACAACAGCACGTGTCATAAAATAACTTTCATTTCTAATTTTAATTCTATGATTCTGAAAAACTAATGTCCTAACAGGTTCATCTGGTCTTAATTCTGGAATAATTTGTTTCACTCGTGCTTTAAATTTTTTCAACATAGGTATTATGATCCTTATCTGAATGGGTTTCTAACCATTGCGTCTCTGCTTGCGTTAATCGTAAATAATTCGGAATAAATGTCTCCTGATTAGCGGGCTCTTTATCTTTACCAATTAATCCCAAAATAAATGCCTGAGGAATATTTAAAAATGAAGCTGGAAACTGTGCCTGATCACCTAAAATATCGATAATTTGTTGTTTAAATAAATCGACATCAGTTCCAACAAAAATTTGTGGTCGGTTACGCTCTTTTAATTCAGTCACCCAAGTCACAAGTTCTCTATGCTGGTCTGGTAATTCATTTACAAGCTCATTATCATTTTTATACAAACCTGAGAATACGTAATTCCTACGTGCGTCAAATAACGGTACAATATCAGAATCACTATTTGTGGAAATACCTGCAGCCAACATTGCTAAACTAGAGACACCAACTAATTCACAATCTAATGTAAATGCTAGTGTTTTAGCTGTGGCAACGCCAATCCTGAGACCAGTAAAAGATCCTGGACCTTGTGCAACCACAATTCGGTCTAGCTCTGCAGGCTTAATACCTGCTAATTTCATGACATCAGAAATTGCTGGCATCAATGTAATACTGTGATTTTTTTTTATATTCGTTGTGATAGTTGCTAATAATGCACTATCTTCTAAAACAGCGACGCTGAGTGGTATATTCGATGTATCAATTGCTAAAATTTTCATTCATATCTTCCTTTATCTCTGCTTTGTTAACATTTTAGCACAAAAATAGTATCACAAATTTTTTCTAAGAGAAAATTAACAAAAAAATAGGACAAATAATTGTCCTATGGTTAATAACTAATTTATTTTGAAAATCCATTTGGATGCGTCTGTTCAAAAGTCCATGCTGTCTTAATGATATCTTCCATATTTTCATACTTAGGAGCCCAACCAAGAATTTCATGTGCTTTTTCACTTGCTGCAATTAAAGTTGAAGGATCACCTGCACGACGTGGTGCAATTTCTGCAGGAATTTCTTTACCTGTTGCACGGCGTGCTGCTTCTAGAATTTCCATATTTGAAAATCCATTAGATGAACCCAAGTTAAAGGCATTACTTTCATTTCCCGCAAGTAAGTAATCTAAGGCGCGAATGTGCGCATCTGCTAAATCAAGAACATGCACGTAATCACGGACGTTTGTACCATCTTTGGTATCATAATCGTCCCCAAAAATTTGTAATTTTTCACGTTCTCCGTTAGCAACTTGTAAAATAATTGGAATTAAATGTGTTTCAGGATTGTGATCTTCACCGATGCTACCATCTGGTTTTGATCCAGCAACATTGAAATAACGTAATGCGACAAACTTAACACCATCTGCAACGTCAGTCCAGTGCATAATTTTTTCCATGGCTAATTTACTTTCACCATATGGATTTGTTGGAATTTGAGGGTCATCTTCATGAATTGGGACAACTTTAGGTTCACCATATGTTGCAGCTGTTGAAGAAAAGACGATTTTTTTAACGCCAACTTCAGTCATGACTTCAAGTAAATGAATCATCCCTGCTGTATTATTGTCAAAATATTTTAATGGTTTTACCATTGATTCACCAACAAGAGATGAAGCTGCAAAATGAATAACTGCTTCAATATCCTCATTTTTGAAAACATTGCGCATAAAATTTTTATCCGCAATATCTCCTTGATAAAATTTTGCCTTTTTATTAACAGCCTCTAAGTGCCCTGTCACTAAATTATCGACAACAACAACATCACGACTATTTTCTACTAATTGATCAACAGTATGTGAACCAATGTAACCTGCGCCACCCAAAACTAAAATTGACATTTAAATTCCTCCAAATAGTTTATTTTCTTTATTATAACTTATTTTAGTAAATTTATCAGTGATTCACCCTTCTTTAGCAAATAAATAGACGACGAAAATAAATTCGCCGTCTGGTTAATTTCTATAAGTCACCCGTTAAAAATTGTGCTTGGCCCATGCCAAAGCTCCAATCTTCATCAGTATTAGTTGTTAAATTAATCATTAAATCTTCTGGTCTCAATCCAACTTTTGTTTGTAACTGTTGCATTAACTGTTGATAGAAGGTTTCTTTTTGCTCTGTCGTTCTTGGTCGCGTTGTTAAACTAAAGACCAATACTTCTTTTGTTCGCATAAATCCAAGCCCAGTATCTAAAATTTGCATTTCATTTATTGGATGTTGAGTGACAATTTGATATCTGTCACTAACTGGTGCGCCAAATGAATTAAGCATTACATCATAAGCAATATCTAAAATTTCTTTTATTTGGCCTTCAGAACGGCCTTCAATCATATCAATTTTCATCAATGGCATAGATTGAATCCTCCTATAATCGTTTACCTAATCTTTGGATTTGTTTATTATTACCAACCATATATAACAAAATAATTTGAATTGGAATTAAAATTAAATCTTTGATAGCACGTGCATAGATAATTGTCCAAGGTGACTGGTACATTAATACTAGCCAGAATGTATTTAACAATAAATCAATAACAACGACATTGATTAATACGGCAATAATAATTCGCGGTAACGTAAATGGTTTTTTATAAAATACAAGTCCATAGAAAAACGCACCTAAGAAAGCAGATAGCGAGAATCCCCAGAAAAATGTACCTCCTTTACTGAATAATACTGTTCCAAGTAAATCCGATAAAACAGAACCAATACCACCCAGTAATGGGCCAAACCACGCCGCTAATAGATAAGTCGCAATAAAAGTGAAACTTATCCGTAACGTCAATACCTGATACGATAATAAATTAGTTAGAATAATTTGACCAGCCAATAATAGACCCATCACCGCTATATTCTTTGCGGTTAACCTCTTTGTTAAATTTTCCATGATTCAGACATCTCCTCGTTGGAGTTGCCACATTGTGGTATGCGGCGAATGCGAAAACACAACCGCAGCTATCGCTAGCCTTCGTCCAAAAGACACATTCCGTCCTTTTGGCACTTAACGCTGTATTCTCTACCCCGAAATTTTGTATTTTACTACTTGTGTAGTATACCACTAAAAAGAAAATAACTTTGGGTGTTGAAGTGAACCCCCTGAGTTGGAGAAATCTAACTCAGGGGGTTTTACTATGTTCACAGTTGAAATAAAGAAAAAAGT